>CAYSGM010000047.1:0-18688 GCA_964430595.1 uncultured Candidatus Cloacimonas sp. | reverse complement strand
AGCCTGGGTATTCCCCAGTTTGCCCTGCCCTTACAAGGTGAATGGCTTGTCACTCAGGGACACAGCGGGGATGTAACCCACAAACTGGATTGGGCTTATGCCTGGGATTTTGAGATGCAGGATAAGCAAAATAAGCGTTATGCTGCCGAAGAACACAGTACCGGCGATTATTATGCCTTTGGCAAGCCTGTGTTTGCCTCTGCTGCCGGGACGGTGGTGAAGGTAATGGATGGCATAGTTGATAACCCGGTGGGGCAGATAAACACCCGTGAGAACTGGGGGAATTATGTTTGCATCTCGCATGGATACGGCTTATATAGCTTTTATGCCCACCTCAAACAAGGCAGCCTGCAAACCAAAACCGGTGAATATCTGAAGCAAGGTGATAAACTGGGCGTGGTGGGTAATTCCGGACGCTCTGCCGTTCCCCATCTGCATTTCCAGATACAGCTTGGTCCCGAAGCGGGCAGCCGAACCAGGCTCTCTCATCTGATAAACTATAAGCTGCATAAGGCGGAGGGACTGGAGTTCATCGGCAGCGGTATCCCCAAAAAAGACGAACTGCTTTCCGCACTGGTTCCCGAAGAACACCTGCAGAGCATGCTTGGCATGCAAAATAAAACTGAGATGAACCTGCAAGTAGTGCGGGGAAACAAGCGCAGCCACGAAACCTGGAAAGTGGAACTGGATTTCTGGGGTAAATTTAAGCTGCAAAGTAATAAGCACAGTGAACTGGAATTCAGCGTGTATGGTGGAATCTATAATGCCTTGTCCCTAAAGGGTAACCGCAACAGCGCACTGGCTGCATTTGCATTGCTGATTTCGCGCTTGCCATATAGCGAGAAGCAGGAAATCAGCAGCAGCGACGAACCTGCCCTGTCTGTGATCCTAAACCCCGCATTTAGACACCTGATACTGCTATTCACACCGCTTTTCCCGCTATTGTATGCAAGCACCAAGTCCCGCGTGCTGAGCACCCGCGAACAGGTTGTTATCCATAGTGAGATCACCTACTTTATCTTGGGGATCAAGTTCAGCGGTTTTAGTGGCACGGTTAAGATAGATAAATACCAAGGGATTAATCAGCTACTGCTATACAAAGGTAAACGCCTGATTCTGGAAGCCAAAGGCGAAGTGGCGTAACATACAAAGCCTTTCCATAAGGAGATAAATAATGAAGAACACAGTCTTAGTCCTGATCCTATGCCTTTTTGCCGGTATCATGCTGGCACAGAGCAAATCCACGATAACAGATTCTTATAATGCAGAAACCGCCAAGAATTATACCCGTGCCCTGGAGATTATGCAGGAGATTGCCAAAGCAGATGCCAATGATGAATTCTACCAGCTTCGCATCGGCTGGTTGCAATACATGCTCGGACGCTATGACGACGCCATAAAAAGCTACTCTAAATCTAACACCATTGCCCATAATCTGGATGCCCAAACCGGTATTGTGAACTGTCAGCTTGCCTTAGGGAAATGGGATGAAGCCCGCGCTTTGGCAGATCAGATTCTGATCAGCCACCCCCAAAATCCCACTATCCTTTCCAAAGCAGCCTATGCAGCATACATGAAGCAGGATTATGCCGGAGCTGCAGAATACTATAAAACCCAAAACAAATACTATCCCTGGGACATGGAAGTCCTTGGCTACCTGGTTAATAACCTCTATCTTGCCAAAGATGTGGAGAACGCCCGCAAGCACTATCAGAAGCTTAAGAAGTATTATCCTGATTCACCCATCGTAAAGGAATATGCCAAAACCCTTGGCTAAGGCATGCGATTATTCATCTTTATGGCAGTGTTGCTGCCGGTTATCCTGGGTGCGCAAACCGCTCCTCCGGTTCCCTTGCCGGGTGCTGGTAGTGGTGGAGCTGCTCCCAATAAGCCAAATCTGCTGTTCATGGCTTACGATAACATGCTGGCAGGGCGTTATGCAAGCGCAGAGGAGCAATACCAAAGCCTTGCGGAAATGGAGCCGGATAATCTTGCTGCTCACGAGGGATATCTTTGGGCACTGAATGCACAAGAGAAGTTCAGCCACAGCCTGGCGGTTTCGCAAAGGTTGCTGAAGCGATACCCTGGCAATGTACAGTTCTACAATTACCATGCTTATCCCCTTCTGGAACAGAAGCGTCTGCCGGAAGCCCGTTATTATTATTTGAGTGCTTATCGGCAGCAGCCCAACAATCTTAAGGCAAACGAGATTTCGCAGGAAGGGCTTGCCTACACCTACAAGGCATTGGGGGATTATCATCGCCACAATCGGCACTTGCAAGCCAATGCAGCTATTACCGGTATCCCTGCTGCCAAACCTAAAGTAGGGCTTTTTGCCAATGCTGCCTATGCCGTCCCGGGAGAAGCCAAGCATCTTGTGAGCGTAAGTGCGGGTTTAAACTATAAGCAGTGGTCTGCTAGCGTTGCATACGAAGATTTTAGCATCGATGGTGCCTCATACCGCTCCATCAGCTCTGCCAAGCTTGGTATGCAGCTCTTGCCTTTTGATATTGAACTTAGCTCCGGCATGATGGATGGCGAAGACGAAAGGGCTTATCCAGCCCAGCTTTACAGTGCCAGGCTAACCCCGAAACTCTATCTGGGCAAGCTGATTGTTTATCCCGCTCTCATGGCGCATTATGGGCACTATCCCCGTTTTGACATCCAACAACTTAGCATCCTGCCGGAAGTGCTGTGGCGCGATTTCAGATTCAACTATTCTGCCCACTACAGCTATATGGACAATCTAACCGTTAACGCCGACAGCAGCAGATTTGCCCAGCAAGTAAAGCTTACCAGGAACATGCCATGGAATACTACGCTGGGTTTGCATTATGGCGACGGCGATTACCGCTGGATGATTGATGGTGGCGGCGTGGTGATGGATACCTTCAACCGCCAGGGTGCCTATTATGGGGTTTCCCTGCTGGTGCCTTTCCTCAAGCGGTTCTCGGTTTTCTTATACCATAACAGGCAAGAAGAGGGGCAATTGTGGTTTGCGTCCCTCACGGCGAGGTATTAATGAAAGCCGTTTCTATAATCAGACTCTCCACCTTCCTGTTTATATTCCTGCTGCTGTTAAGTGCCTGCAATAACCGCGAAGACATCCTGCTACCCCCCAACCTTTCCGCAGCCGATTACCTGGAAGGAAACAAGATAGAAAGCTATGCCAATTATCTGGTTAAATCCGCCAATGATGACAGCTATTTCCTGCTTGATAAACTTGCCATTGCCGATTCCCTGCTTAGCATTGGCGACCTGATAGACTTCCGCAAAGTGCAGAGCTTTAGCAGTAGAGACAGCCTTGCCTTGCAGGATAATGCCACAGCAATAAGCAATACCTACCGCTTCACCGTAACACGTGCCGGGCAGCAGGTAATCTTGGCAGCCAGAATCCCCTTAGGGAATGTTTATACAGAGCTTGCATCCGTTACAGCACCACATTTTGTCAGCTTTTCATCCTATCTACAAGCCACACCATTGCAACCAGCCTATTACGGCACAGACCGTGCCTCCTTCCCCCTATATGCCACCGGTGAATTTGCCTTGTATGATATCCCCTCCACTGAAAATCCTTCCTTGCACTCCAATCCCAGCAACGATCTGCATGCCTTGCTGCAAAACTCAGGCGGTAAGCAGCTTGCCGTAAATTTCCCTGCCGGCTATTGCGACGCAGCCGGAGAGATTACTTTAAGCATGAATAGTGCGCTTAACAGCGAGGAACTTAGCGCTTTGCAACAATGGTATCCCAATGCTGCCATCTCCACTCCGGTTATCATCCTACAAACTGCTTCCCCAACCGGAACTGAGACTGCAGAGCTATGGCTGAAGGACTCCGCTAAAGGCTTCTTTGGTGAGCAGTGGGTGCGTCTTGCCCCTCCACAGGCATATAGCTGGCAATCCCTAAATGCAGACAGCCAAACTGACAACTGGTGGCAGGACAGCAGCGGTTTATACAGCTTTTTAGCTGGTAGCGGGCAATACTTTCTGTTAACCCCCTTAGATACCCAAACCGAGCTAAATATCCCCCTGGATGGTAGCTATAATCAGGTTTTCCTGCAGGAACTGTGGTTCGATCTGCAAAGCATGAGCCTCCCCAACACCGTGATGAACCTTAAGCTGAGCCCAAACATCAGCACCACCCTTAATGACTACTTTAACGGCAAACCCTTTACCCTTAATGGCAATTACCAAGCCTTCGGGATCAGTTTTCTGGAATCCGGCAGCCAGATAGATCAATTACCGGATGATGCCTGGCTGGAGTTTGGCTTCCGCACCAGTTTATCTCCAACAAACAGCGACAGGCTGTTCAGCCTCTCCCGCAGCACCAGCGCAGACGTAATCACCTATAAAAGCCCCTCAGATACCTATGACGCACAGCATTACTCCCGGACAGGAGCATACGTTTATGCGGGCATAAACTCCTCTGCAACCTACCTGTATGGCAGTTTCAGCGAAAACGCAACCCAACTAAGCTTCCCCTATCTGAAAAGCAAGCAATACATCCAAACCTCCCACGGCTCAGTAAGCTGGAGCGATGCCACCAAAGGCGGCTATAGCGAACTAAAACTGAAGCTTAGCCCCACCCTGCCTTCGCATCCCTGGCTTAGCGGTGAGCCTTTGCAGCTTAGCTCCCCGCAAGCAGTTACGGACTTCTGTTTCTATCAGGGCAGCACCGCGCAGAGCACTTTGCCAACCGGTTTCAACCTCAGCCTGCCTTATAGCGGCACCGCGCAGAAGCTCCTTTTGTTCAATGATCTGGCATACCCCAGGCTAAAACTCTACCACAGCGCATCTGCCCTGGAAAGCGATACCTATGTCCTTGCAGACGGCACGATGAGCATCTATCCCGAATACCCCGGCACCTTGATAGCAGCCGGTGTGGCTTATCCCAACCCGATGTCCCTGCGTATTTATCCCACTATGACCTTTGTGTTGGATGAACTCCGTCTCTACACCTATGGAAACGCGGAAGCCAATACCAGTGCGCTGCTAAGCATAAATAAAACAGCAGCACCCGCAGATCCCTTCAATCTCCTTAGCACCCAATACACACTTACCCAAACATCCCCCGCATATACGCTAACTGCTGCGGATGAAGCTATTTATACCAGTTTCCAGCCTATGCTGTTCTTCCTGAACACCCGCAGCCAAAACCTCCTGTTCTATGAGCGAACCGGAACTCCCTATCGCTTGTATCCATATTCCGAGAGCAGCACCTACAGTCCCTGGCATTTCATGGCAGATGGTTCCTATAACGGCATCACCCTCAGCTATAACGGCACGTATGCTTCCTATACCGAAGCAAGCACCCACAGCTTTGTTACCCGCGCGGTGAAAGGCTACGGGCAGGATATTCACCTGTCTCTGTATCAGGCGCAATTCGTGCTTCCCAGTTATTTTGTGGAGGGGGCGGTGCCACAGAACACCACCATAAAGCTGGATAAGCTTAGCTCTATACCCGGTGTTACCGGCTTGCTATCTGCATATCTGTTGCAATTTAACCTGCCCAATGGCATGTCTTTATACCCCAATTTCTACAATGTCCTTGGTGCCACACAGGAGCCTTACATATACATTCCCATCAGCGATGTAAGTGCCATTTCCAGCGCAAGATTGTTTTACCGGAATCAGTTTGGGCAGGTGACGGAGCTTACCAGGGTGCAGAGTTTTAGTGATAATTATGCACAAGAATACACGGTGCTGGGCAATTGCTTCATCTGCACGGTCCCCGATCCGGGGATATTCTACATAATCAGATAGGTAAGTTGTTTATAAGCGGTTGGGTTTAGCTCAGGCTTTCTCTCTATGAGCATCCATCCATTTGATCGCGCGGGCTTTAACCTTGTTTATATCTGCCGGTTTTAGCATCCGGGCGATAGCTTCGATACTTTCCTCTCCCTTATCCCAAGAACCGGGGAAGCAAAGCAGTATCCAGAAGAAGGCTTCCTTGATGTCCTTTTTCACACCCTTGCCTTCCATATAGCAACTGCTTAGAGCGAATTTAGCATCAGTTACGTTTTGATCTGCTGCCATTTGATACCAATAAACTGCAGATTTTAGATTCTGCGCAACGCCTGTGCCTTGTTCATAACACTTGCCCATGCTTAGCTGCGCGTTTGGCTCACCTTGCATCGCAGCCTTGTTCCACCAGCCCACGGCTTGTGCCATGTCAACTGCGGAATACACATCAGCGGTAAAATCACCCATCCAGTTTTGAGCAGCGGGACTGCCTTTTTCGGCGGCGTCATTAATCATGGTGTAGCCCTTGGTTAAGTCCATTTGTACGCCTTGACCAGTGATATAATAAACACCCATGTGGTATATAGCTTCAACATTTCCCTTTTCCGCTTCTACCCGATACTTTTCGAAAGCTGTCTTAGCCTCGGAATCCCACTCTCCAGCGATCAGATTGCCCAATAGGCAACAAACAAAAACAAGTAACCATAACTTCTTCATGGGTAACTCCTTTTTACAAGCGTCATTATTGCACCATTTTTCTCTCTAAACGAAATAGTCAAGCAAAACTTGCGCAGTTTCCCAGGAGAAGGGGCTAAGCTTAGGGTTAATTGCTGCTAAGGTTATCCAGCTGATCTACAATGCGGGCTTTGATATCATCCCGGCAAGCACGAAAAGAGCTTTTTGCCTCTTCATCGGGGGCATTAGTGTAAATAACGGGATCTTCCACACTGATATGAATCTGTTTAACAGCTTTGGGGAAGAGCGGGCAGGTCTGCTTGGCATGATCACACACCGTGATCACCAAATCCAGATCGTCCATATACTGGAATTCTGTTATCCCCTTGGATTTCAGGTAACTTGTATTGATGTCCAGTTCCTGTAGGGCTTGTATTGCCCGAGGGTTTACAGAGGAAGGATTTGTTCCGGCAGAATATGCCTGCCAGGTGCCCTTCCGATAGTGGTTTATCAGTGCCTCAGCCATGCTGCTGCGGCAGGAATTACCGGTGCAGAGGATCAGGACTTTTTTCATATTATTTCCTTGCGGGTTTGCGGGTAATGCCGAGATGCTTATCCAGCATCTTTAGCATTTCATCTTTGGAGTAAAATCCTTCGTGACGGCTGAATTCCTTGCCGTCCTTATCCAGAAACACCTGCGTGGGTATAACCCGGACTTTATACTTGGTGGACATCGCCTTATGTTCCGGCTTCCAGACATCGTAGAAAACTACTTTGATCTTGTCCCCATACACGGCTTCCACTTCTTTCATCACCGGTTGCATCATCTTGCAGGGAATGCAGTTCACAGAACCAAGCTCGATAAAGGTGACCAACGGCTTGGGGCTTTCTACCTTAGGCTTGGCAGTGGTCTGAGCAGACAGCATAATGCACGCTAATAGCAGCATGTTGATCAACAATATTCTCTTATAGATCATCATATTAATCTCCACATAGGTTACTTTGTAGCTTTGGCTAAGTGTGCATCCAGCATTTTAGCCAGTTCTTCTTTGGGATAGAATCCCTCGTGCCGGAAAAACTCTTTCCCGTTTGCATCCAAGAACACCTGAGTAGGCATAACCCTGATATTATACTTGGGTCCAATTTCCCGGTCAACCCCCAGATCATAGAATTCTACCTTCACGATTCCCTTATAGTCTGCGGCAATTTCTTTCATAATCGGCTGCATCATCTTGCAGGGGATGCAACTAACCGAGCCGATTTCCATAAAAGTAACCTTGTAGCTCTCTTTGGGGGCAGCAACGGTTTTTGGTTCGGTGGCTGGCTTATCCTTGACAGCTGGTGCGGGGGTGCTTGCGTCAGCAGCCTTGTTTACAGTTTCGGTAGTAACAGTTGCAGGTTCTTCCCCCACTGTTTCCACATTGTCCGGCGTTTCCATAGCTTGCATTTCCGCCTGCTCTGCCTTGTTTTTACACGAAGACAGCATCAGAATCACTGCAAACAGGAGGATGTATTTCATCCACCGCATTCTATAAACCACTCTCTGCCAGTTCGCTAACCAATCTGGGGATAATGGCTGCGTCGTAGGAAAACACTCCGTTCTTTTCTACCCCAAGCTCAGTAATCACAATGTGATCATAGTTGGTAATACCTTTCTTATCAAACATCTGTTTTAGGCAACCCACCGGGCATCCATCAATCAGCAGATTAATCTGATCATCAGATTTTGCTCCTTCGGTAAAGCCGCATATATCTGCGCCCACTCCAGCCGCACAGCTCATCTGATAACGGTTTTCCTGGTGTAAAACGATCGCCAGATCCATGGATATCTTCCCAACATTGCTGGCTCCGGCACAGGCATACACCTTTCCATGAGCAGCATTTGAGGCACAAGATGATGTCCCACTACAACTGCACTTGCACTCTGCCATATCTTACACTCCCTTGCTTAGCAAAGCTTTAATATCCGCTACAGCAAGTATTTTCCCGCTGGCTATCACTTTATCATCAATCACCAGGGCGGGAGTCATCATCACACCGTAATCCATGATCTTATCCAGATCAGTTACCTTTTCAACGCTTGCCTCAATACCCAGCTCAGCAACAGCAGAGAGGGCATTGGCTTCCAGTTTCTTGCATTTGGGGCATCCGGTGCCAAGTATTTTAATAATCATGTGTTCCTCCATGTTTAGATGAATTTCTTGAAGATCAGGTATAAACCAGCTACAAAGATCAGGATCCCGCAGATGATGCGCACTATCTTTGTTCCCTTAGAATTGCTTGTCCAGTGCAGATAAGTTTGAACTGCACCGGCGAAGGTTCCCGCCAGGATTATTACCAGGCAGTGCCCAATGATGTATGCCAGCACCAGGCTGAGGGCAAAGACCAGTTGTGTCCCCGCTGCGGTGAACACGATGCCAAGAATGGGAGCCATAAAGGCAAAAGAACAGGGTCCCAAGGCTATACCAAGCAGGAAGCCCATTCCCAGGGCAGCCCATATTCCCTTTCCGGTTTTTTGCCCGATCCCACCGCTAATGAAGCTGGGCATCTTAAGGATATCGGCAATAAAAAACGCCATAAACAGGAACACCACGCCAACTGCAGGCTCCACCCAGGTGCCGATATTGCCCAGCATTCTGCCCAATAATCCGGTTATCAAGCCAATTATCGCCATCATTGCCAGAATGCCGAGGGTAAAGAACGCCGATAGTTTGAATGCCTTGCGGGTGTTCATGTCCTTCTGTCCATCCAGAAAGCCCACTATCAGCGGAATGCTCGCCAGATGACAAGGGCTTAACAGCACGCTTAGCACCCCCCACAAAAAAGCAGCGGATAGCGCGATAACAGGGCTGGAATACAGCGCCATACTCAGCTTTTCAAACCAAAGCATGATCATGCGAACACCATCCCGAAAAAGTAACCCGTAAAGGTGGAGAACAATACCACCAACGCCACAAATGTAGCGGTCTTCTTGGGTCCCAATACGGTATTAATCACCAGCATACTGGGCAGCGATAAAGCCGGACCTGCCAACAGCAGTGACAATGCCGGACCCTTGCCCATGCCGCTTCCCAGCAGTCCTTGCAGAATGGGGACTTCGGTTAGGGTAGCAAAATACATAAATGCTCCTGATATTGCCGCAAAGAAGTTTGCCCATAGCGAGTTTCCGCCCACTGCCGCAGCTATCCATTTGGAGGGCACCCATGCTTCCATGCCGGGACGTCCCAACAACGAACCTGCAATCATAACCCCAATAAACAGCAAAGGGATAATCAGCTTGGCAAAATCCCAGGTGGCATCCAGCCAATCGTGCATTTCACCCTTTTCCATTATCAGCCACATGCTGAACAGGTATATCGCCATCACAAAAGGCACCAGGGGCTGTCCCGGGTATAAATAACCAACCAACCCCACGATTACCGTGGTAACCAACACCTTCCACAGTTTAAACCCATAAAAGGCATGCATGGCAATCCCGAATAAAAACGCTATTATGCCTGTCACCAACCATTTATTCGCAAACATCCAGCTCATAAAAGGCGCATCAGTGGCACTATTGGGCTTTGCCCAGTTAAGCACGATCAGGATAAGAATCATCAAACCAAAGTAGATCAGCGTTTGCCACAGGGGTCTGCCTTTCTCTGCGGCGATATTGATCGCCAAGCCATCCTGCCGGGCTTGTTCCTCTTTGCGGAACAACAGATGCATGATGTAACCGATCACCACACTGAAGCACACCGCACCCACCGTTCTGGCAATACCCATTTGTAAGCCCAGGATTCTGGCGGTCATCACAATGGCGAGAATGTTTATGGCAGGTCCAGAATACAGAAAAGCTATGGCGGGTCCCAAGCCGGCTCCACGTTTGTAGATACCGCTGAATAAAGGCAGGATGGTGCAGGAACAAACTGCCAGGATCGCACCAGATACCGATGCCACAGAATATGCCAGCCACTTCCTGGCTTTGGCACCCAAATACTTCATCACGGAATCACTGCTGATGAACACGCTTACCGCCCCGGCAATAAACAAAGCCGGTATAAGGCATAACAACACATGCAGGCGGGCATACTCCTGCAACATAAAAAAGGCTTCATGCAAGCCGGATAAAAATCTGGGGGAGGTGAAGGGCAGAAAGTATGCTGCCACAAACACTGCGATCATAATCAGCAGTATTTTTAATTCTTTAAGCTTGTCACTCACTTTATTTGCTCCTGATTGATGCCTTTTGGACGTCGATCATACATTGGTAAACCTCTAACACGCAGGGGCACAGCAAGCTGTAAAACACCTGATTATTATGTTTGCGGCTCGAGATAATCCCTGCCTGTTTCAACACGGACAGGTGTTTGGACACAGTGGACATATCCAAGCCAATCAGTGCCTGGAGCTCACATACACACTGCTCTTTTTCCTTTAGCATGTCCAGAATGAATAAGCGGGTTGGGTTTGCCATCGCTTTCATTATCACGGTCATCTGTTCGTATTTGCTATCACTTATCATAGGTTCCTCATTGTTGCTTGAATCGGTATTTTGCCACTTTGCCAAATAGCCAATTGCGGTCAAGCTTTTTCTTTGCATCCCCCTTGCTTTCCGAAAATGTGCTGCCCATGAACTGACCATGATCTCCCCGGGACTTATCATGGTTATCTCATGGTTAACCCCGTTGTGGATTTTGCTCGGCAAGCAAGGAAGCAGGAAGAGGGCGGATGGTTTGACATGGAAGCCTGGAGTCGATTGCGCCTCCCCAATCTTTGTCACTACCAATATTCCTGCGGCGTAATGGACTACAGCGTCTCCCAGCTAACTATCTTTAGGGGGCTTTTTGCTGTTCAGTTGCCAGTGTCGCTGTAGTCCAATCGGCTAAAAGAGATAACTCTATTTGTATAGATTGTTTAAGCCGATTCGACTCCAGACTCAATACGACACACAGGCGCCAGATTCAGCCGGTCTCGTCAAACCGGCTGGAGACAAGCCCACATTTGTGCTTGACATACAGGGCATTACGAAATAAGTGGTACTTTCCAAAGAGGATAGATTATATATGTGTTATGAAAACAAAAAGTTATGCGAACAAAGTGTTAAACAAATAGAAGCAAAGCATTTGCCGGCGGCAGATGCTTTTTTTTTGCTTGGGAGGCAGCATGTTTCTTGACGAATTAATCCGTAAAAGTTTGGAAGAAGATATAGGCACCGGAGATATTACCACAAAATATCTGGATTTAGAGCCGATTAACAGCACCGCCTTCATCGTTGCCAAGGCTGATGGCGTGCTGGCGGGAGCGGAAGTTGCCCGAGCAGTGTTCAAGATGGTGGATCCCGAGCTTAAGATAACCCTTTACCGCAAGGATGGTGACAAGCTGCGCCCCAAGGATGAAATAATGCGTCTGGAAGGGCGTCCCGGCTCTATCCTGCAAGGCGAAAGAACCGCGCTGAACTTTATGCAGCGCATGTCCGGCATTGCCACCAAGACCGCCAAACTGGTTGCCTTAATCGCCAAGACCGATACCAAGCTGCTGGATACACGCAAGACCACTCCGCTGCTGCGGACGCTGGAAAAGTATGCCGTGCGCATCGGCGGGGGTTATAACCACCGCTTCGGTCTGTTCGACATGGTACTGATCAAAGAGAATCACATCCGCGCCTGTGGGTCTATCACTGCCGCAGTGCAGCGCATCCGTAACCACAACACCAGCTATAAAATAGAGGTGGAAGTTACCAATATGGCAGAGCTGGACGAGGCTTTTAACGCCGGCGTGGACAGGGTTATGCTGGATAACATGACGCCTGCCGAGATAAAGGCAGCGGTTAAGAAGTATAAAAAACGCATGGAATTTGAAGTTTCGGGCGGGATAACCGAGGAAAACATCCTGGCTTATGCCAAAACGGGTGTGCAGTATATATCCTCCGGTGCCCTTACGCATTCCTATAAATCACTGGATATCAGCCTTTTATTTAAGGAGTAAGAATGGAAGACCAACTGCGGACTTTAGCCCAAATGCAAGCTTTAGACAGCGAGATCGGCAGATACAAGGTATTGCAGCAAGAATTACCCAAGCAGCTTAATGAGATTATAGAAAGCGTGGAGCAGGCTACCATAAACATGCTCGCCTGCGAAACAGTGCGCAGTGAGATAGCCAAGAAACAGCGCAGCTTGGAAGCAGATATCAAAACGCATCAGGAACAAAGCAAGAAGTATGCCACGCAGCTTTCCGAGATTAAGAACAATAAAGAATACAAGGCGTTGAACAGCGAGATAAGCTATCTGAAGAACAAGATCTCGGAGATTGAATCCCAACTGCTGGAGCTGATGGAAGAAGAAACCGCTGCCAAAGAAACCGTTAATGCTGCCAAAGCCGAGCTGGAAAAAGCGGAGCAGTGCAAGCGGGATAAGGAAGGCGATCTGCGTCATCAGATAGAAGGTTTGGAAACCAAGATAGAGGAAGTGCGGGCGAAACGGAACGACCTGGCGCGCACCTTGCCTGTTCCCGTGGTGAAGCACTATGGCAATATGATAAAGAACAAAAGCAATCAGGCAGTGGCGTTTAACCGCGATGGCTCTTGCGGGGCATGCGGCTTCGTGATCCGCCAGCAGACGCGCATAGAACTGCAACTGATGCGCAAGCTTATCTTCTGCGAAAACTGCGGTAGAATCCTTATGAACCGCTTTGCAGAACTTGAAATAGAAAATACAGAAGCATAATTACAGGGAAGAACAGATGTTCGCTGTGCTTAACCGCACAGAGGAAAGTCCGGACACCACAGGGCGGGATACTTCCTAACGGGAAGCTGCAGCGATGCAGAGCCAGCTCCACAGAAACAAACCGCCTTTCGCCTTTATGGCGGGAGGCAAGGGTGAAATGGTAGTGTAAGAGACTACCGGTATCCTTGGTGACAGGGATAGCCAGGAAAGCCTTATCCGGTGCAATGCCAAATAGGAAAGCTATGATGCTGCCCGCATCGCTTTCGGGTAGGCAGCTTGAGCTTGTCCGTGAGGGCAAGCCCAGATGGATGAACATCACCTTCGGGTAACCGGAGGCACAGAATCCGGCTTACGGTCTTCCCTGTTTAATATATAAAGGACGCAGATGAACCCCTCTCAAGGAGCAAGAATGCTAAAGAAACTCGTAGTGATGTGTGCCATAATCGGCATCGTGGGCATTGTAACGCTCTCTGCCAGAGCACCGAAAGAATACACCCTGAATACCGATGCCATCTATGAAGCTTCCGGTATCGCCCGCAGCAACGTAAACCCCGGCATCCTGTGGACACATAACGATTCCGGCGGTAAAGCAGAAGTTTACGCCATAGACAGCAGCGGAAACCTGCGTGCTACCCTGGTGCTGGATGGGGCAACTAACCGGGATTGGGAGGATATCGCCTCCCTTAAAGACACAAAAACAGGCAAAAGCTACCTGTATATCGGCGAGATTGGCGATAATGGGGCAAGATATGCCTCCGTGTTAGTGTATAGAGTGGAAGAACCGCGTCTGACGCTCGGAGACAGCCTTTATACGAGTGCAGCCATCGATAAATATGAGATTAACTATGAAGACGGTGCCCGCGACGCAGAAGGACTGTTTATAGAGCCTGTAAGCAAGGATATATATATCATTTCCAAACGCGAGGAGAAAGTAGGGCTATACCGCATAGCCAAGCCTTCCGCTAAAGATACCAACATAGCCCATAAGATACACACTTTGCCCTTTGGCTGGGTAACCGCAGCAGACATCTCTCCCAATGGCAAGAAGTTGCTTGTGAAGACATATACAGGGGTGTGGCAGTATAAGCTGAAGAGGGACAATAGCGGTGAGATATTGCTAGGCAAGAACCCCAAAGGGCTGCCATACAGACTGGAACCGCAGGGTGAAGCGATCTGCTACGATAGTAAAGGAAAGGATTACTTCACGCTTAGCGAAGCAGGAACAGAAGGGAAACAGATATTGTATTATTATAAGTGAGAGAGCTAGCGCTCAAGTGAGATTTCATGGTGAGAGTGCAGAAGCACAGGTGAGTAACTCACTTACGCAGTTCTCACTTACCGCAGGTTCTCACCAGCAAAGCTCTCACTTAACTTAAATCTTCGCCTTCTTCAGCAGATTAGCATTCGTCACTACAGTTATAGAGCTGCTCGCCATGGCTATTTCCGCCATCACGGGGTGTAGCATGCCAAGCGCTGCAAGAGGAATGGCAATCAGGTTGTAAAAGAACGCCCAGAACAAGTTCTGCCGTATCTTGCGGAAGGTTTGCAGCGACAGGTTTATGGCTGTGGGAATCAGCTTCAGATCACCGCGCAACAAGGTAATATCGGCAGCCTCTATGGCAATATCCGTGCCCAGACCCATGGCAAAGCCAATATCTGCCTGCTTTAATGCAGGTGCGTCGTTTATCCCGTCACCAACCATTGCCACCACTCTGCCCTGTGACTGTAATTCCTTTATTTTGTTTGCTTTATCGGCAGGCATAACCCTCGCCATCACGTTCTGGATTCCGCACAATCCCGCAATTGCCTTCGCCGTGCCCTCGTTATCGCCACTCATCAGATATGTAGCAATACCGCGCCTTTCCAGATCAGCAATCACTGCCTTGGCATCCTCTTTTACCGTATCCGCCACATAAAACACTGCCCTCTGCTTCCCGTCTCCCGCCAGTAGCACGGGTGTGGCATGAACAAGGGCTGCATCGGTGATAATCTCTATCTCCACATCCTGCTCCAAGAGATATGCAGCACTGCCAAGGTAATACTCCTTCCCGCCGACACTGCCCGCTATCCCTTTGCCAGCCACAGAGCTAAACTGCTCCCTT
Organism: uncultured Candidatus Cloacimonas sp.; assembly: GCA_964430595.1. Classification (GTDB taxonomy): domain Bacteria; phylum Cloacimonadota; class Cloacimonadia; order Cloacimonadales; family Cloacimonadaceae; genus Cloacimonas. The sequence goes on along the minus strand of CAYSGM010000047.1, from coordinate 3,465 downwards.
GCAGGCAGCGTAAGCTCTTGTGCCTTAGCATAGTTTACAATCGCCCTGGCAATGGGGTGCTCCGAAGCGGATTCCAGAGCTGCGGCAATGCGCAGGTTCTCACTTTCAGAGCCAATCATGCTAACAATCTTTATCAATTCAGGCTTGCCGTGCGTAAGTGTTCCGGTTTTATCGAACACGATGGCGTTCACATCCCGCATGCGTTGCAAGGCTTCGCCATTGCGGATCAGAATACCGCGGTTTGCCCCAATCCCGCTTCCCACCATCAGAGCAGTAGGAGTAGCCAAACCCAGCGCACAGGGACAGGCGATCACCAGCGTGGCAATCGCAGCCATCAAAGCCCGCGCCAGGGATGTGCCTTCGATCGGCAAAAACATCCAGGCACAGAACACCGCCACCGCCAGCAGCAGGATTATCGGGACAAACACCGCCGTTATCTTATCCGCCAACAGTTGAATCGGCACTTTGGAATGCTGCGCATCGCTAACCATGCGGATCACCTGTGCCAAAAACGTGTTTGCCCCCACCTGCGTGGCTTCCACCTCCAGATAGCCATCCAGATTCATGGTAGCCCCCAGCACGGTATCTCCGGCTTTATGCGTTACCGGCATGGATTCACCCGTCGCCATGGATTCGTCCACGCTGGAGGTTCCCACCACGATCAATCCGTCCGTGGGTATCTTTGCCCCCGGCTTAACGATAAACACATCGCCGATTTTCAGCTTATGGACAGGTATCTCGGTTTCCACTCCCTCGATGCGCACCAGTGCCGTCTTGGCACCCAGATTCAGCAGCTTGCGGATGGCTTCGGAGGCTTTGCCGCGGGCACTGTGCTCCAGATAGCGTCCGGTTAGGTGAAACGAGATAATCATGGCGGCAATACCGGCAAAGCTATGCGCCGAAATGCCTTTCACCACCAGCGACAGAGGTGCAACCACCACAGAGGCGATTGTTCCCATGGCAATCAGCACATCCATGTTTGCCCCACCGCTACGCACGGATTTCCAGGCGGATACATACACGCTGCGCGCAGGATAGAGCATGGCAAACACGCTAAGCGCAAACATCCCCCAGGCATCAGGCAAATAACCAAAAATATGCCTGCCGAGGAACATGTGCGGAACCATCAGAACGGTCACCAATGCAGTTATCACCCACGAAACCGTCATCAGACGGCGTGCTTTATGCAGGGCAGCAAGCTGGGCATCATCGCCAACTATCAAATCCTCCCGCACAGAGAAGCCAAGTTTGCTAATGGTGTCGGCAAAATCCTGCGGCTTGAGCTTGCGATCATCATACACCAAAGCAGCCTCTTCCAGTGCGAGATTCACGTTGGCGGAGCTTACCCCCGGCATCTGTGACAAAGCCTTCTCGGTGCGGGCACTGCATGAAGCGCAGTGCATGCCATCTATTCCAATGCTTATCTTTTGTTGCATTTACGGTGTCCTTAGAAATATTCTACTTAGTTGATATGATATCTGGTTTCTTATTTCTGGCAAGCTTAATATATGCGATGCAGAACAGGTTTTCGCCACCCTAGAATGCAGCAGGAAATAAGATAGTCACTCTTTTTATCAGAAGCACTTAGTTTCCTACCAGATAACAACTTTAGTCGGTCAATTGGGAAAATGTTCGGGATCAATTTACAAAGAACTTGCTTCTAAGCAGCGAGTATCCCACTCATAACCCTCCCATATTGCAATATGGGAGGGTTATGAGTGGAAGATGGTCCCAATATGCGACAACAAACAGGACTGATGCTGCCGGAAGGCAGGCAGATACGAAGTGTTGAGAGAGGCTGAATTTTATCTAAAACTACAAACTACCCAATCAGGTTAAAAGTGAGCCGAAGTTATCCGAAGCAGGATAACAATCCGAATCCGGATAAAATGGAGTAATGCACAGTCTGGTAGGGAATTAGATTATATTAAGCAGAACCCATTATCCATATTCGGATAAACATTCGCGCTCATTAGCAAATACGGATTAGATAAATAACTGTAGGACAGCTACATATCATCTTGGAACGCTTTGTGATAAACAATAGGCAAGAGGTAAGATAAAGTGAAGATTTTGATAGCTAAAACCAGCCCAAGTGAAGCAGCAGAATTAAGAGAGTATTTTGACAGCAATGCTTGTGAAGTATATGTTGCTTCAGAGCAGAGACTGGTGTATCAGGTGTTGGCAAGTAAGGAAATTGATGCCGTGCTGTATAATGTATCCAGTCTGGATGATTTTGCCGTAATCCGCTATATTAATACCACTTACCCCAAGGCTAAAGTGGTGGTTACTTCCGATGCGGGCTTAGGGGCAAACATCGAGAACGTGCGTCAGGGAGCTTATACTGCGCTTAAACTTCCCTATCATCTCAACCAGCTACAAGAGCTTTTTAGCGCAGCAGCACCTAAGGCATCACACAACTAAGATAAATGACAATCAAAAAATCAGATTAATAGATAGAAAAAGGATACAAAGGTGGATCAAATGAATAAGTCAGTTTTGTCAGTAATGCAAGTTAAAACGCTTATTGTGCTTATGTTTTTGTTTTTAGCAGGAACTCTTTTTGCCGTTTATGTGCAAAATGATCCGTTCGAGATCACTCAGCCGGATGGCAGTAAATTCTCCGCTTTTGTTACCGGCGACGAATATTATCACCGGGTGCATGATGCTGCCGGCTACACTCTTTTATTGCAACCTAATACCGGATACGCCGTTTACGCCATTCCAGATGGGAAGAGCATTAAGGCTTCTGCCTACAGAGCGGGGAGCATAAATCCGGCAAGCCTGGGGATTGCACCCAACCTGATGAAGCATGATCCGGATGCAAAAGCAAAATATGAAGAGATCCAAAGGCAGAGAACATCTACCAGAACCCCTACCAGCGGGACGATGAACAGCCTGGTGGCGTTTATCCGCTTCGCTGAACCCTCTCAGGATGAGTTCCCTGCATATCCGTCATTTAGCAATTATGACAATCTGTTTAACTCCATGGAGTTACCCTCGCTGAAGGATTATTACGATGAAGTATCCGCCGGACAGCTAAACTTGATGAGCCATTTGTATCCTGCCCCGAATGCTTCAGGCAATGTGATATCCTTAGTAAATCCCCACCCCAGGGGATACTTTTCGCCTTATTTGGCGGGGGTGAACGAGATTGGTTACGCCACAGAGCATCAAAAAAGTGGGCGTCAATTAGAACTTGTTTTTTGGGCTACAGACCAGCTTGATGCATTGGTTCCGCCGGAATTGGACGTAGATGCAGACGACGATTACATGGTGGATGGCGTTACTTTGATAGTCCGGGGAGGTGTGGATGAATGGGGGGATATACTTTGGCCTACATCATGGTCTGGAGGTATTTATGGATCGATAAATAGCAAAACAGTCCAGAGGATTATTATAGACATAGAAAAGACTGTTGAACATTCCATCTGTGGAAATCACGAGTGTGAATCTCTGACCATT
>CAYSGM010000046.1:2865-18776 GCA_964430595.1 uncultured Candidatus Cloacimonas sp. | reverse complement strand
AAGCAGCTTGCCGGTCTGAATGCACAACAAGATATCGTGCGCCTCGTTATCACCCTGATGCAGGTAGTGGCAGTCATTGGTAAGCACCATGGGGATATCCAGCTCCTGTGCCAGAGCAATCAAGCGCGGTGCCACCGCCTTTTCGGAATCCAGCTTATGATCCTGCTATTCTATATAGTAGCGATCTCCAAACAGCTCTTTATACCAAAGTGCTGCTTCCGTAGCCTGTTTCATGCGGTCGTTCAGGATCAGGGAGGGTATCTCGCCCTTCACACACGCGGAAAGGCAGATAAGCCCTTCGTTGTATTCTTTCAGAAGGCGTTTTGAGATGCGCGGTTTGTAATAAAAGCCATCGATATAGGATTTGGAGGAGAGCTTCATCAGGTTTTTGTAGCCGGTGTAGTTCATGGCTAGCAGAATCAGGTGGTGACGGCTTTCGTTCTTGCTTTGCGGATCTGCCAGATCACCGCTGATGATATAGGCTTCGATGCCGATGATGGGCTTGATCCCGGCTTTCCTGGTGTATTTATAGAAGTCTATCACGCCGAACAGATTGCCATGGTCAGTAATGGCTACCGCGGGCATATTCATCTCCACCGCCAGATCAACCATTCTATCCACTCTGCAAGCGCCGTCTAACAGACTATATTGCGTATGATTATGCAAATGTACAAAGGACATCTCTTCTCTCCAACTCTATCATAAAAGTAAGCAATCAGGGTGGCGTTTATTTGTCAAAGGATATCTTAACGTGCAATCCCCCATTGTTATCCAGCCTGATTCTGAGCAGTATAGGGTTTGTTCAACACCTTAGCTCCCTGGTTTTGAAAGCTGCTTCTATACTTTCTGACATGCAAGCCTTCAAAGTGAATAGGGGGACAGATTTTAGATTTCGGGACAGATTTCGGGATTATTTTCAGTTTTCCGAATTTTGTTGCCTGAAGCCCCTTCCCACCGTCATTCCATTGCAGACCGGAATCCAGTCCTCCCTCGTCATACTAGTGCAGACTGGTATCCAGCCCCCGCACCCTCGTCATACCAGTGCAGACTGGTAACCAGCACCCACCTCCCTCGTCATACCAGTGCAGACTGGAATCCAGCCCAACCCTTTGACAGACCTCATCTGTCTTACCTGCGGAGGCAGGTATCCAGCCCTCTTCACCTTACCCCATACATACAACTTGACTAATCTATCTGCCTTCAATAAATTGCATTCTATGAATAAAGTACTGATTTCTTTCATAGGGAATAATGACTGTCTGCTCAGCCAGGGTAAAGAGGGTGCCATTATCAGCATCCTTAAGGCAAGGGTATTCGATACTCTCTATATCCTTTACAACGATACCAGATATCTTCAGCATGCCTCAGAAATCCTGCTGTATTGCAAGAAGCACTTCCCCCTTCTTACCGTGCGCTATCAGGAAGCGGAATCCATCAACCCCATAGACTATAACCTCGTTTATCCTGCCATGGTATCCGCGGTAAAAAGCATCCAAACTGAGCAAGGAACCAAGGATGTGGACTACACCATTTCCGTTACTTCCGGCACCCCCACCATGCACTCCTGTTGGTTGCTTATCGTTATGGGCGGGATCATCGAAGCGAAACTGATCCAATCCTCCCGCGAAGCAGGGATTCAGGATGTAACCTTCACTCTGGACGATTTTCCCCATATCGAAAGCGCTAAGCAAGCCAAGATAGAACTAACCAAGGCAGATAGGGAAAACAAGCTGCTCCGCAAGCAGGTGATGCAAGCATATCCTGAACTAATTGGAGAGCATGAATCGATATTAAAAGTCAAACAGCAGATAGATAACCTGGTAAAGTACGACATCCCTGTGTTTATCAGCGGAGAAAGCGGTACCGGTAAAGAAGTGGTTGCCAAACTGCTGCACTTTAACGGATACAGGAAAGAAGCACCCTTTGTGGCAGTAAACTGTGGCTCGATTAGCGAAAACCTGTTTGAAAGCGAGTTCTTTGGGCATAAAAAGGGTTCCTTCACCGGTGCGATTGCTGATCACGAAGGCTATTTCAGCCAAGCCAATAACGGCACCCTGTTTCTGGATGAAATCGGTGATCTGCCCTTAGCCATGCAGGTGAAACTGCTTAGGGTGCTGGAAACCGGAACCATCCAGCCGGTGGGTGGAAAGGTAAAACAAGTAAACGTGCATATCATCACCGCCAGTAATAAAGACCTGAAGAAGCTTATCCAGGAAGGCATTTTTAGGGAAGACCTTTTCTACCGCATCGTCCAGGCAGAGATAGCTTTATCTCCACTAAGAGAAAGAGGAACAGATATCCTCCTGCTTGCCCGACACTTCCTTAAGGAGTTTTCGGATATAAACCACCATGATAAACGATTCAGCCCCCCTGCAGAAAAGAAGCTACTAAACTACCGGTTCCCCGGCAATATCCGCCAACTGCAAAACATCGTGAAGCTTGCATATATAAACACCGCAACAGATGTGATTGACAGCCTCGATATCGTGTTCCCGGACGTAAATATGACCTTACTAGGCATTGAAATCCCACCCGAAGGTATCGATCTTGACAATGTGATTATTCCTGCTTATTATCAGGCAGCTCTTAAGAAAGCAAGAGGTAATGCCTCGGAAGCAGCAAGATTGTTGGGTTTAAAGCCTCACACTTTCAGAGCAAGGATGAAGAATTACACATTTGGTAAAGATCATTACGCAGAGAGTAATGATTCCGACTTATAGCAAGGAACCATATATTACCTTGCATTGCTAATAGTTTGAATTCAAGACACTTAAAAAAAGCGTACTTATTGGCATTCAACGTGCAAATGTAATTGGTAACACTTAAGCAAAGAGAGGTAGAGAATGGCAAGCAATGATCAAGAACAAGCGATTTCCCCGGAAACAATGAATAAATGCATTGAATTTGCAAAAGAAGATAGATGGGAAGAAGCTATAAATTTGTTTGAAAACGATCAGAATTGTGAGCACCTATACTATAAATCACTCCTAACAGCAATGCATTTTGATAAGTACCAAAAAGAGGTTCCTTATTTTAGCAGGTTACAAGCTCTGGGTGCAATAAATAAAGCTATAGAAATGAAGGCAGACCCAAGATACTACTATCTCAAATCAGTTATATGCTACTCTCATAGCAAACTGTCTCCTGACTCAGGAGGACTTGCAGAGCGTTTGTTAGAATCGTTAAATATCAGCCCAGATACCCCAGCCTTACCATACCACAATACAGATTCTTACTATAATCATATCCAACCGAGGAATACTTGTTCCGCAGCATCATTATATGATTCTGCTGCTAATGGTTCAGACGCAATTATCCATACAAAGTCAACATCAACTATTCCAAAAGAAGACTGGCATCAGCAAGCAATGGATTCCATTGAGATAGCCCTGCAACTTGATGAAAGCAATGTGGAATACAGTCTAATGAAAGCAAAAATCTTGCTTTCTAATGGGCAGTTAGAAAGCGCTAGGCAGCTTCTTGAAATAACAATGTCTAATAACCCGGATAGGAATGATATCATTCTGGATTTGATCGATGTCCTGGAAAAAATGGATATGGGAGAGGAAGCTATCTCTACAATCAGTGAAGCCTTACAAAATAAACCTTCGGACATGATACTGGTGGAGAAGAAGCTTAAACTGTTGATCAAGCATGAAAGGAATGATGAGCTGGATGCGTATCGCAATATTCTAATTCAGAATACAGATCTTTCTTTTGATGTTTATTTGGCTTTGATAACTGCGAGTACTGCATTACATGATATCCCAAGTGCAATTAATATTCTCAATACAGCAGTTTCAGTAGATTTCGTACCTGAGATGTACTTTTCACAGGTTGCGAGAGAATGCGCTGATAACAATCTCTATACAGAAGCAAAAAATGTAATTCCTTTAGCAAAAAGCAATTACTACCGGTATGACTATGATCAAGATTATGCTAATGATAGTCTTGAAGAATTGTATTACATTATTTACGATTACCTTATCAGAGAAAAGGAGTATCAAGAAGCTTTAAATGTTGCAGAAATGGCTTCTACAGATGGCTTGGTAAGATTTGATGCCGAAAGGATTCGTCCATTGGTCTATTTAGGAAGATTGAACGATGCCATTACAATCATCCAACAACCTGACATATTTGACATTGAAGGTATCATTGCGGATATCTGGGAAAGCGCACTTTATAATGAAGTCTATCAGCTTTGCGAAGAAATTTGTGACCAAACTGGATACTTGTACGATTGGTACAGCTTTTGGTCATGTGTAGCATTGGGACTCGATAAAAAAGCATCAGAATACTTGTCCAGACTTTCTTTCAAGGGGCTATTCGAGCAGTTGTCGAATCCTGAAAGAAAAGAAAACAATATCCATATAAAAGAGCTGTTACAACTGGAACTTCCCTTCCACAAGATGCATAAGGAGTTGTTTCTAACAATGCTATCTATGCTATTTGATGGATACAAGAAGTTTAGTGATATTGAACGTGATTACTTTTCGCAGCAGAATAGCGCCTCAACTAAAGAATCAAATTGTGATCCGGTGTTGAAGAATGATGCTTCATACATCGATTTGAAATCACGCATTGCGCTTCTTAAAATGTACATGCATGAAAGTGTTGAGTTGCCTTCAGATTTCTTGCACTTTGTCTTTGAATTATTGTTTGCAGCTTATGACTCGATACAGCTAGTAATAAACTGGAGGATAGAAGAAGTTCGTACCCATGAGCGCAATCGCATCCTCTCTAATCTATCACATAGCATAAAAAACATACTACGTTCCATAATTGATCCGCTGCTAAACCTGAAGGATGAGTTGCCAGGGAAAGCTATAATTATTGGCAATGCGCTAAAAGGTGCTAACCTCATCCGTGAGATGGTGAACTCCATCAACCTCTCCTATGAAACCAGTGTGGATGATCTGCTGTGGGATATAAAGCATCCCGGTACTGAGAACATGGCTTTGCAGGATATGATTATTAGCAGTTTACAGTATTCCATAGGTAATATGTTTGATTCTCGTTACTTTCCTACCTTTGCTGCGAACTACTATCGCAGTCTGAAGAAACAGGATTTTGAAGTAGTAAAAGAGGAGTGGAAAACTGTTACCACCACCACCTCACTTGGCGTGTTACAGATCTTTGCAAATAAAAACATGTTCAAGCTAACGGTAAACTTAACGGATTCTGCCCAATATCATATTGGCAACGAAAAAAGCTCTGCCATTAAGCTGCTGATCCTGTTTCAGGAGATTATCTTCAATGCCGTTAAGTATGCTTCCTATGTCCCACGAGCAGAGCGTTTTATAGAGATTGACCTCAGTGAGCATGATGATATACTTAAGCTGCAAATAAGTAACAGCTTCCGCCCGGAAGTGCAAGCCAAGACCACCGGGGTCGGCAAGCTGGTGATCGAGAACTTTGCCAAAGTGCTGGATTGTGCACCCGTGATCATCACAGACAATAACGTCTATTCCATCACTATGGAATTTAACAACATCTGGAGGGACAATGCCTAAAATTCTGTATATCGAAGATGATCTAACCAATAGCATCGCCACCATCAAGAAGTTCTTTGCCCCCATCCTAAAAGATAAACGAATTAAAAAGGAATTGGATGATCTCGAAAGCAGCGACCGCGTTTTTCCCGATGATATCATCACCGCTTGTAGTTACAGTAGCGAACTGGAAATTGCCTACACTTTCCCTATCGCGCTGGAGCGCATTATCACTAATCATAAGCATTACGACCTGATTATTATAGACCGGAACCTGAGTGAATATGAATATTCTGAGGATTTGGAATATGTACGCGAATTACTGAAGGGTATTTCCTTAGATTTATCAGATGACCGGCTGCTTAGCTATCACGAGCGTGAGGGTGATCTGCTGCTGCTGGCTTTATTGAAACTGGATCGTGAGGCAAAGGACAAGGTCTATTACCTTACTGCCAATACTAAAGATGATTTACGGGGTTTGAACGAATTACAGTCACTGATGGATGTGGTGGATTTCAATAAAGAGCATATTATCGAAAAGGGTTCCGCCGCAGAAGCGACATTAAGCACGATTCTGGGTAATATGGATGCCTTCCGTATCCAGAATAAGTACCGCTCTCAATGTGACATCTTGCGGTTTCACCTAAGTGAGGAGGATGTTACCGACTTTATCAACATGATAGGTTATTTCAATAAAGATAGGCGCAAGGAATTCATCTTTTATGCAAGGAAACTGCTGGATAATCTGTTGCATGATATCGCGTTCAATATGGGCGAACCTGATGCAGAGTATTGGAACGCTAAGAACAAGAAGCAACTTCAGATTAAGTCCTTCATTAAAGGTTTCCGCTCCGGTACTTCATATATAGGCTTACCTGCATATGATGAGAAGCATCGTATCGGCTACAACTCCATCATCCGCAATGCTTGCTTATCAATCTTCGAAATCTGTAGCGATTGTGGGGTTCACGAACTTAGCAAAGCCATTGATATAGAAAGCCTGGGCACTGAATCGCTTTCAGCATATACCATGAATACCCTGCTGAACCAAATCTGTGATGTGATTTGCTGGTATGATAAGGCATTGTCGATAATTAAGGGCATTCGTTGAACATGATAATCAATGGCGTATCCAAACCTAGTCAGGATACCAGATTTTAGCTATTTTTGTGTCGCCCATAAAGGGCTAAACCGTTGCCAACGCTGTCCCTGGGGTTCACACACCAGGCTATCATCTATCGCCACTAAATGGCTTTCCAAACCGAAATATGCACCATTTCATGGCTCGTAGGGGCGGACGCCGTTCCGCCCACTTACTGGGTCACACCCCAGTCTATTACCTATTGTAAATCCAAGGCTTATAAGGGCTTTTATGGCGGGGTGAACGGTTTGTTTGACTTTCACGTGATGCCATTGTGATCTTTACATTATTCGATATTTATCACGGCTTCAGGTGAGAGTTAAACGTTTGGCTATGCGGGAGGGGTGTGTGCTCGCATGTGTGGTGTACCGTTGTTTAACTCAAAATATGTCGCGCTTAGTATGATGGACACGCGAAGTAATTGTGCGACATATTTTAAGCCAAACAACTAATCCCGCAGGCTACAGATATTAGCTTTGTAGTTAACGCGAGATAATCCCGCAGGGATGGCAGATATTAGCCCGGGGTGGAGCGGTAGCGGGAACCCCGGGGGAGCATGCAACCACAGCACAAACCCCTCGGGGGTGACAGATGGAGGCTATTTTTGTGTCGCCCATAAAGGGCTAAACCGTTGCCAACGCTGTCCCTGGGGCTCACGCCTTAGGCTATGATCTATCGCCCATAAAGGGCTAAACGGGTGCCATCGAATACCTTGGGGTTCACACCCCAGGCTATTATCTATCGCCCATAAAGGGCTAAACGGGTGCCATCGAATACCCTGGGGTTTGCACCCCAGGCTATTATCTGTCGCCATTGCATTGCTGCGCGATCCTGAAAACTACTCCCCTGCAGACAGGATGTCCGCAACTACTACTCCCCTTCAGACAAGATGTCCGCAGCAACCATGCTTGCCAAAACGGTTTCGCTGTTGGGTTCATCGGGGGTTGATCGGGCTTTTGCCCGTTTATCTCCCGGTGAACCCCGGTTCTATTCATCTTCGGAAAGCAGGGGGGAAGCAAGCCCGTGGCATGGGGTTTTTTGATTTCCTGCATCCCCCCGTAATTACTCAGCTGAGAAGCGTGAATGCTATACTGATGCGAGAATGGAGTTCAACATCAATCCCTACAAAGGTAAATGGCACGATGTAAACCAACTTATCATACCTTGTTTGAAAAACGGGGGGATGGGAGAGCAGGAATTTAACTTGACAAACTGGCATTGTTAAGGAAACTGAAACGATTATAAATTTGTGAGCGTTTGATGGAATGGAAAAGTATCAGAATATGGTATCATAGTTACCGGAAAGTAACCGGTGCGCCTTATCTGATCCGCACTTATGCCATCAAAGGAAACCTTAAGGATGCTAAAGTATGACCCTCTCTCTGATCATAACCACCTACAATCGCTTTAATCTGCTAAAGAAGTGCATATTAGCGATATCCAAGCAGAGGGTGTTACCATCCGAGATTATCCTTAGTGACGATGGTTCTCAGGATGATATCGTGGCGTTTTATAAAGAGCTGAAGCGAACCTGGACGATCCCCATAAAGCTGGTAAGGCAGCAGCATGCTGGCTTCAGAGCTTCCCGCGTTCGCAATAACGGTGTTTCCGTAAGTTTGGGAGATAACCTGGTCTTTCTGGATCAGGATATCATTGTCCCGCCTAACTATTTCTATGATATCAGCTTGCATAAAAAGCCGGATAACTTCCTTAGTGCTAACTTTATCCGCCTATCCCTCCGGCAGACAGAAGCTGTAAGTGATGAGCTGATTGCATCGGGGAACTGGCATAAATTGCTTAGCCCCAGGCAGATCAAGCCTATCCACTCCCGTTTCCGCAAGGAATATGTGCAGAATCTTTTATGCAAATACACATGTTTGGGATCTCACGGCGCAAAGCTGCGCAGCGGGGTGGCAACGATCGGCAGAGCGGACTACATACGCGTTAACGGCTTTGATGAGAACTTCATCGGCAGCGGAGGAGAGGATGACGACCTCGGCAGAAGGCTATTTGCGATAGGCAAAACCGGATACAATTTCACACGTGACCACATTCCTCTACACCTGCATCACGAGCCAAACTACCATAATCCCAAGGACGAAAAGAACAGCTACTACGAAAAGCGTAAAAGGGAAGTAAGCCGCCATAACTACCGCTGTGAGAATGGCTTTGATGCTCCGCGAGATGATCTTGAGGTGTTCAGTGAATAAACTGGAAAGGATCTTGGGATATCCCATCTTTCAAATTGGCGTTTTGGTGGATCTAATCAGGAAGCAGCATAACGCATCTGGGTTGTTTTTCTTTATCCCGCACTATTGCACAGGTGGGGCAGAGCAGGTGCACCTTGATATCCTGCGCATCTTTGCCAAGGAGAAGCCATGGGTGGTGCTTACGCATAAGTCCCCCAATGACTATCACAAAGCGGCAATGCAGCAGTGCGCAGAAATGTTTGAGATAGGAAAGTATTACAATAACCAGAACAGGTTTTTCGTTAAGAACTACTTCCTGGGCTACTATAGCTCGCTGCTAAACAGACACCCGCGGGCAATAATCATAAACTCTCTGTGCAGTTTCCTTTATGATCTGCTGCCGACATTAAAAACCGGGTATCTGATCGATATCTTCCATGGCTTTTGCGGGGTAAATACTGACACGATTGTCCACTCTACGCCTGCTTTAAACCGCAGGATTCTGGTATCGAACAGCGTTCGGGATGAGCTGCTTGCCATGTATGCGAAGCATGGAATAGATAGCAAGTATAATAGCCGTTTAGTGGTTATCCACAATGCTGTGAGGGTGGATGATACGCCTCCCGCAAAGGTGTATGAGGGTGAGCTTAAGGTAGTTTTTGTGGGCAGGAACTCGCAAGAAAAGCGTTACTATCTCTATGAACGGACTGCGCTGGAATGCAAGCAGCAAGGGCTTCCCATCCGGTTTTACAGCATCGGTAGTTTCACCGGCTCGGAGGTGGTTACATGCTTGGGCGAAATACGCACCCGCGAAGGCATATATAAAGCCCTGAGTGAGTTTCACATCCTTATTCTGTGCTCCACCTCGGAAGGCTTCGGCTTGGTGGTGGCAGAAGCCATGGCATGTGGGGTGGTCCCCCTGGCAACGGATTGTGGAGGGGTGGCGGAGATATTCGCCGATGGAGAAACAGGGCATTTGATCCGTTCGAAAAATGAAGCAGATATAGTAGATAAGTTTGTTGAGCTTCTGCGGCACTACGCCGAAGCTACGGAGTTACTGAAGCCTATGGCATTAGCGGCTTACAATCAGGTGAAGGCTAACCTTAGCTATACAAAATTTAACCAGGAATACGCAGCATTAATTGAAGAAGCCCGCAAGGTGATCAGCGATGGGGACATTAGAACCGGAAAGCGAAGAAAAAGGGGATAAACAAGAGCTTATGAAGGACATACTAAAAGTAAACTACACAGATTTCTGGCCTACATTCGACATGAAAGATAACTTCTTTCACCACCTGCTAAGCAAGAAGTACGAATTAGTGATTAGCGATGAACCTGATTTGCTGATCTACTCCTTGTTTGGAAAGGAAGATTTGGGCGGCAAGGGGCATATGCACTATAAATGCAAAAAGCTGTTTTACTCCGGGGAAAACTGGGGACCGGATTTCTCCCAGTGCGATTATGCTTTTACAGGGGATATCCTTCCTGATCCGCGCCATTACCGGCTGCCTTATTTTGTAATCTGTTATCCTCCGGAGCGATATGTGAAGCCGGAGATAGATCCTGAAGCAGTATTAGCCAGCAAACACAAGTTCTGTAATTTCATGGTATCCAATCCTGTAGGTAAAGTTCGCAATAGGTTCTTTGAGCGGTTGTCCAAATATAAACACATAGATTCGGGGGGGAAGTATCGCAACAACGTGGGTGGAAGGGTGGAAAACAAGGCTAATTTTATCAAGGATCACAAATTCAGTTTGGCTTTTGAAAACAGTTCCTACCCGGGCTACTCCACCGAGAAGATTGTGGAAGCCTTCTTTGCTAATTCTCTGCCTATCTACTGGGGAAACCCCTTGATTCATGAGGATTTTAATCCCGATGCCTTCCTTAATTATCACGCATTCCCCAGTGAGAAACAATTTATAGAGTACATTAAGGAAGTGGATAATAACGACGAACTCTATTTGCAGCATTTACGAGCACCCTGGTGCCATAACAACCATCTGAACAGCGAATTCATGCCGGAAAACATCCTGGCATGGTTAATCAAGATAGTCGAAACGCCAATCACGCCAATAGCCTGTAAACCCAGAACCATAACACATGTAATAGACCACAACATATTCCGCATTAAAAAGAAGTTCAGACGCGGAAGATGGTGATGCTGCCTGGTTTCGGGACATGATTATTGCTAGTTAAGGAGATAAAATGGTTATAAAGCTAAGCGACCTGATTAAGTTATATAAGCTGAATATCAAAGGGGTGCTGCACATAGGTGCCCATTATGGCGAGGAGTATGACACTTACAAGGAAAACGGCATCAATAAGATGATGTTCTTCGAGCCACTCCCCGATAACTATCAGCACCTGTTGGACACTATCAGGAAGGACTTTCCATCTATAGAGGGTTATCCTCAGGATCTGGAAGTTGCAGATAAGCAGCGAAAGCTACAGGTGAAAGCGCTGAACATTGCCCTGGGTAACAGCAGCGGTGTTTTGCCCATGTATGTGGAGACTGCCAACCAATCCCAATCCAGTTCTTTGCTTAAGCCCAAGAAGCACTTAGAGCAATACCCCCACATCACTTTCAATCAGCGGATCGATGTTAACCTGGACAAACTGGATAACTTGCAGGTGGACAGGGTGTATAACATGATTAACATTGATGTTCAAGGCTTTGAACTGGAGGTCTTTAAGGGTGGGAAAGCTACTCTGGCAAAGCAGATAGATTATATCTATGCGGAAGTTAATCGCGCTGAACTGTATGAAAACTGCCCCATGATTGAAGAACTTGATACCTTTTTGGGTGAATTGGGCTTCATCCGCGTGATCACTGACTGGCTTGGCGAAACCTGGGGTGATGCGCTGTATATAAAGCGTCACCTTGCCCCAAGCTCAATGGTTCAGAAGCTAATCCGGTTCAGGTTCTCAAAGCGGGGAAGAAGCCTGTTAAAAATGTTTCGTAAGGGTGAAAACCGGGGTAGCAAAAGAATATTCAAGCTAATCAAGAAGTTTATCGCACCTAAAGTAGGTAAGCTTAAGTATCAGGTATTGTTCGAATCCCTTTATCAGCTATCCCTTAAGGGCATGAACTTTGGTGGCTGCGGAACGGATGACAGCGGAGAAAGACAGGCTATCCAGAATATGAAAAACCGTTTAGCATCCCAGGGAAAACTAACCGTATTCGATGTGGGAGCTAATATTGGTAATTACACTTTGCTGTTTCATGAGGTGCTTGGCGATAGAGCTGAAATCCACGCCTTTGAGCCTTCGAAGAAAACATATCAATCCCTTAGTAGGAATGTGGGTGGGATTGCCGGTGTTTTGCTGTATAACCATGGTTTTGGGAACGAGAACGCTATGCTGACTCTCTATTCTGACCATGATGATTCGGGCATAGCCAGTGTTTACAACCGAAATCTACAGCATCTCAATCTGCAATTGAGCAATACGGAAGAGATAGAGATTAAGACCGTAGATTCATTTTGTGCTTCCAATGATATTAAACACCTTCATTATCTTAAAATTGATGTGGAGGGGCACGAGCTTAAGGTGTTGGAGGGTGCTGCACAGATGCTTGCTGCAGATGCGATAGATTATATACAATTCGAATTTGGGGGAACCCAGATAGATTCAAGAACTTTCTTTAGAGATTTCTTCTATTTGCTTAAGGAAAAGTATGTAATTCACCGGATAGTTAAAGATGGGATTGTTGCTATAAACGAGTATAGCGAGGCTCTTGAGGTTTTTAGCTTAGTGAATTACCTGGCGATCAGAAAGAATCTTGCATCCGTAAGGCATAAGTGATTCCAGCAAGTGCTTTGCTTCAGAGCGCTTGACCGTGCTAAGCTAGCTTAATAGCGGTTCAAATACCAATTGTAGGTGCTAACCAGCCCCTCCCGGAGTTCTGTTATAGGCTGGAATCCCAGGCTTTGCAGCAGGCTGATATCCAAAAGCTTCCGGGGAGTGCCATCCGGTTTGGAGCTATCCCACAGGATTTCACCTTGGTAGCCTACGATATCCTTTATCAGCAGAGCCAGTTCCTTTATGGTTACATCCTTGCCCGTTCCGATGTTCACGGCAACTTCACCGGAATAGTGCTTCATCATATAGAGCAGAGCTGCGGCAAGATCATCCACATACAAGAACTCACGGAAGGGTGAACCACTGCCCCAAAGGGTAAGCTGTACCCTATCAGCATGCTTGGTGATGCCAAAACGTGCCAGAGCAGATTCCAGACTATCGTTATCTTCCAAGCTGCCATCAGCTTTCATGTCCTGTTCCAGAGCGTGGATGTCACCATTTTGCCAGCATTTGGCTAAGTGCATTTTACGCATCAAAGCCGGCAGCACATGGGAATTATCAGGGTGATAATGATCATTGATACCGTACAGATTAGTGGGCATGGCAGAGATAAAATCGCACCCATATTGCTTGCGATAGTGCTGAACCAGCTTCAGCCCTGCGATTTTTGCCAGAGCATAGGCTTCGTTAGTGGGTTCCAAAGCACCGGTGAGCAGGTATTCTTCCTTTATGGGCTGGGGACAAAGCTTGGGGTAGATGCAGGAAGAGCCTAAGAAAAGCAGCTTTTTGCATTGGTTCTGATAAGCAGCATGGATCACGTTAACCGCCATCATCAGGTTTTGGTAGATGTAATCCGCAGGGTAAAGGCTGTTTGCCAGTATCCCGCCCACTTTCCCGGCGGCATGGAACACGTAATCCGGCTTCTCAGAGGCAAAAAAAGCCTGCACGTCAGCCTGATTGGTTAAATCCAGTTCATGGTGCCCGTGGAGAATGAGATTGGTGAAGCCATGGGCGGTTAAACAGCGCACGATGGCAGAACCAACCAGCCCTTTATGTCCGCTGATGTAGATTTTACTGTTTAATTCCATGCTCAGCTTCCTCCCGGGCAAGCTTCCAATCTGCTTCCACCATGATCTTCACAAGTTCTTTGTAAGTAACCTTTGGCTGCCAGCCAAACTCCTGCTTTGCCTTGCTGTAATCGCCCATCAGGATGTCCACTTCGGTGGGGCGGTAATAGAATGGATCAATCTCCACCAGAACCTTACCGGTTTTGGCATCTAAGCCCTTTTCATTCTCGGCTTTGCCTTCCCAAACGATGTTGATATCAAGCTGAAGGAAGCAAAGCTCAATAAACTCACGCACGGTATGGGTTTCGTTGGTGGCGATCACATAATCTCCGGGTTTGTCTGCCTGCAACATCATCCACATAGCCTCCACATACTCCGGGGCGTAACCCCAGTCACGCTTGGAATCTATGTTCCCCAGGTGCAGCTTCTCTTGCAAGCCTGCTTTGATGCGGGTGGCAGCGCGGGTAATCTTACGCGTTACAAAGGTCTCGCCTCTTCTGGGAGATTCATGGTTAAAGAGGATGCCATTGGAGGCAAAGATGCCATAGGCTTCCCGGTAGTTCTTCACAATCCAGTATGCATACAGCTTGGCAGCGGCATAGGGACTGCGGGGGTAAAAAGGCGTGCTTTCGGATTGAGGAACTTCCTGCGCCAAGCCATACAGCTCGCTTGTGGAAGCCTGATAAAACTTTGTGGGTATGCCTGTTTCCTTGATGGCATCCAGGATGCGCAGAACACCAATTGCATCCACTTCTCCCGTGTATTCAGGCACATCAAAGGATACTTTCACGTGGCTCTGGGCTGCCAGATTGTATATCTCATCGGGCTGGGATTTCTCCAGAATACGGTTCAGGTTGCTGCTGTCGGTGAGATCGCCGTAATGCAGGAACAGGTGCGTACCTGAGGTGTGGAAATCCTGTAAGATATGATCGATGCGTCCGGTGTTAAAGCTTGAGGCACGGCGAATAATGCCGTGGACTTCATAGCCTTTGCCAAGTAGTAATTCAGCTAAGTAGGAACCATCCTGCCCGGTTATGCCGGTAATTAGTGCCTTTTTCATGTTCAATCCTTGCCTTGTGGTTTTAATGATAGTGATATCAGGAACAACCAATTACGGGTGGAAAGGTTTAAGCCCCTGTCCCACAGCCAATAGTAGCCTATTGCAGAGACTATCTCTTTAATGTGGTTTTCCAGCATTGGTTGCACTTCACGATACCATGAATTGTCTTGATTACGTTTCTTAATATCCAGAAGCATTTTCAGATGCAAGCGGAGGAGAAGGTGCTGCTCGCTTGAAACTGATGTATTTTGGCTATATAGTTTACGGTAAGATTGGATAACATCTAGCACTATAACTAAGGCATCCCTGCTATGTGCCTTAAGATGATAGAGTGCTTTGGCTTCTAACTGGGTGATATCCTTGCCCAATACGCGCTTTGCAGTGCCGGCTAAGTTCTCATATGTGCCGCTTAGTATCTTGTCACTTGCCTGTCCAGTATAGCTGATGCTATGCGTGCGCCAGTAGCTAAGCAGGTGTGGGATCGTCGCCATTTTGCCATGCAGCATTAGCCTGCTGAACAAATCCATGTCCTCAGCGCAGGTCATATTGGCATTATAACCGCCTGCTGCCAAAGCTGCATCTTTGCGTAACATAACCGTTGAGTGCACAAAACAATAACTTGTGGACATGCTCCAGCGCAGTTCAAGGTCGTTTTCAGGCAATGGTTTGGAGAGGCTTAAGACCTTGCTGGTTTCGTTAATCGTTGCATACATTCCCCCTACAAGAACCACCTGTGGGTGGCTGTCCAAGAACACCACTTCCCTTTTCAGCCGGTCTTTATCTGAATAATCATCTGCATCCAGAACGGCAACATATTCTCCTGCACAATAGCTTAAAGATATGCTGCGCAGGTGTGCCACGCCTTTGTTTACCGGAAGAGCGATCAGCTTGAAGCGTTTATCCATATCAGCATATTTACCGATCAGTTCTCTGCTATTATCTGTGGATGCATCGTCAAACACCAGGACTTCAAAATCCCGGTAGCTCTGCTGTAACAGGGAATCAAGACACTCGCTTAAGTATCGCTCATTATTGTAATTGGCTACTATCACACTTACTCTTGGCATCCTACATCCTGATCCATTCTGGGGGGATAAGGCCGTCCGCGGTTGAGTTTGCACAGGTCTTTGCCAGCCATTGTTTGGGAGCTATCACTACTTT
>CAYSGM010000046.1:0-2855 GCA_964430595.1 uncultured Candidatus Cloacimonas sp. | reverse complement strand
TTGGTGATTATGTGATGCTGGCACAATGACATCAGGAAGATATCCACAGCAGAGGAAGTGGCATCCGGCTGGATAAACGTATGCAGATAGGGAATATGAAACTCTTTCTTACACCAGGCAATATCATCAGAAAACACCAAGAAATGCGCATCAGGCACGCTATCATACATACGCACCATGGCATTGCTATAATACGTGGCATCATACAGATTATGGATAGCTGCTGCACTGGGGTTGCTGATATAATCTCCCCTTCTCACATGGATGGCTACGCAGGTATTGCTGTTAACCAGATGCACAGTATCGGCTTGTTCCTTTGTTAATGTCTGCTTCAGGCGAAAGGAAGCTCTAAGCTCATCCCGCAGGTGATTTATATACTTGTAGCTCTGCCAATAACCATCCAGATACAACGAATGCCGGTTGCTTAAGCTGCTTAGCAAATCTTCATCGTAAGTATAGTAGTGCAGTTCTGTTACTATTGTGAAGCGTGGCTTGTGCAGGATAGCAGCCAATACCTTGTCCAGAACTGTCTTGGTTCTTACCGGCAGATCACTGGCTGCATCCAGATTCAGCTTAAAGGCAGCAAGCTCATAGCTGCGGATTGTATCTCCTGTGGGGGTGGAAGTAAAGTAGGATAAATCGGCTTTCAAGGGCAAAGCTAATGCCTTCGACACAGACAAACCAAAAGCATACTGGAACATTTGGTTTCCCAGCCCGCCCCATAATTTGATGATAACCTGTTTTTGATTTCCTTGCGTTTGTTGTTGCGGGCTGTGAATCATGGAGTGCAACACAAAGACTATCCAGCCTGTTTAATGAGCTCCGCTCTGGATATTGTAGAGGTGCCTGTAACGCTCGCAGGTTTTTAGCAGCTCTTCATGGCTACCTTGTCCCACGATTACGCCTTTTTCCAATACCACGATCTGATCTGCTTTCAAAACCGTGGACAAGCGGTGTGCGATCATTATCACAGTCCGGTTGCGGGTGGCGAAATCTATTGCTTCCTGAACCTTTTTCTCGGAATCTGTGTCCAAGGCAGAGGTGGCTTCATCAAAGATCAGGATGGGCGGATCAGCAACCACCGCGCGGGCAATGCATAGACGTTGCCTCTGCCCACCGGATAAATCTGAACCCTTGTTACCAAGCACTTCGTCGTATTTATTAGGAAGTTCCTGGATAAAATCATCGGCATTAGCGATCAACCCGGCAGCTTTAACTTGCTCATCTGTAACGGCTTCATGGCTGCCATAAGCAATGTTTTCCCGCACAGACTTGGTGAAAAGCACAGAATCCTGGGTAACCACCCCAAACAAACGGCGCAGATCATTCAGCTTGATCTTCCTGATATCAATTCCATCCACCTTAATGCTGCCTTCGTGGACTTCATAAAGCCGGTTTGCAAGGTTGGCAATCGTGGTTTTCCCTCCTCCGCTGGCACCAACTAAGGCTGTTTTGCTGCCTTTGGGGATTACCAGAGAGAAGTTCTTAATCACAGGTTTGCCCTCTTTGTAATGAAAGCTCACATTCTGGAATTCGAGGGAATGGTCAAAGCTCTTTTTGGGCAAGGCATCAGCACTATCTTTTATCCGTGATTCTTCATTCATAACTCCCGCAATTCTATCCAGCGACACCAGGGCTTTACGGATTTCGGTGTAAACCTGGGTGAGCACCTTAAGCGGATGCAGCATGGAGAAAAGGGCGAATAAAAACGCAGTGAATTCACCCAGGCTGAATCCGGCATCTGGGTTTAGAATCATATTACCGCCGATAACGATAACCAATATGCCGGTTATTGCCGTGTTTAGCTCTGAAATGGGAGTGTTTAGGGCACTGTAGTTCTGGGATCTGCACCACAATTGAGCTTGGCGATTATTTATCTTGTTAAAGCTGGCGATTTCGTGCTCTTCACGCCTGAATGCCTGCACGATTTTCATGCTGTTAAGTATTTCTTCCACATGGGAAAACAAGGAAGATAGCTGTTCCAGAATGCGTTGGGCATACTTCTTCAGCTTCTTTCCCAGCATGCTTATCACAAGGGAGAACAGGGGCAGCACCAAGATGCTGTATAACATCAGCTTACTGTTCAATTTCCAGGCAATGACGGCAAATACAATTATGGTAGTAAGCTCCCGCAAGGCATTAATAAGCTGATTTAGGAACTGGTCGCTAACCACTTCCACATCGCTCATCATTCTCACCATAGCATCACCAACCCGGTTCTTGCTGAAGAAATCCAGGGATTGGCTTAGATACCTGCGAAACATGAAGCTACGGATGTCTCTCACGGTTCGGGACCTTAGGGTATTGAACAGCACATTCGTGCTGAAGCCAAAGAGGTTCTTCAGGATAATGGCACTAAATACAAACACACAAAGCACATACAACAGGGTAATGGAACTGGTTTGCAGCATCAAAGTTTTAGTGCTGTCCCACAAGGGGCTATAGTTCTGCAGTCCGCTTATAAACCCACCGCTTGCCGTAAAATGCTTACTCAGCATCTCAGAGGCAGCAGCCGAGAAGCCGCTCCAGTCCGTATAGAGGAGATTTATCTTGCTTTGATTGAAAACATAATCGAAAAGCGGGATTATAAGTGTTATACTGATCCCATTAAAGAAGGCATAGCCCATCATCGCCAGAATACCGGTAACTAAGTATATCCAATAGCGCAGCATCATTTTGTAGATGAGAATGATGTTGCTGAATCTGCTGATGGGTTTTGGGTTATCTATCATATATTTACCTATAAAAAAAGCCAGCCGTAGCCAGCAAAAGAAAGTGGCACGCCCTAAGGGACTCGAACCCCAAACCTTCTGATCCGTAGTCAGATGCTCTATCCAATTGAGCTAAGGGCGCAC
>CAYSGM010000045.1:11889-19548 GCA_964430595.1 uncultured Candidatus Cloacimonas sp. | reverse complement strand
GAAACACGTGGAAGCCATCATCCAATCCATGACGGATAAGGAACGCGAAAGACCGGATATCATCAACGGCAGCAGACGTCTGCGCATCTCCAAAGGCTGCGGACGTTCCGTAATGGAGATAAACCGTCTCTTGCGCCAGTTCGAAGATATGAAGAAGATGATGAAGAAAATGAGCACTCCCAAAGGCATGAAGGATATGGAAGCAATGATGCGAGGCAGGTAGCTAAGCACCCTTCAACATCTTAACCACTATTAGCAGCATCAGTAGGTGCAGCTTTTTTGTTCAGATAATAAACCTCTCTTCGCTGCTATCAATTTGTTCACCAATTGTTCCTGTGCTCGCACTTGCTTTCCACAGCAGAATCGCAGGGGATCTGACCATGATCTCACCATGATTTATCCCGGTGAGATCATGGTGAACCCCACTTTGAATCGTTACCGCATGAGCAGGGAAGCTGTAACCTTGGCAGAGGAGATGCCCATGCAAGTCTGGAGTCGATATCGCCTTCGCTAATTATGCTTTTACGATAAACCATACGGCGATATGGACTACAGGCGACGTTGGCTAGTGACGCCTGTAGTCCAATCAGCTAAAAGAGATCACTCTATGGGTATAGATTATTAAAGCTGATTCGACTCCAGGCTTAAACAGCACATATGAGCGGAAAGAAGTTTAAGCTTGACTTGTGTTGCTACATATTCAAGCTGGAATTTGCTAAGAGTTTGTAGAAAATGGAAAATGGAGATGTGATGAAAAAAGCGATACTATTGTTAACGGCTCTGCTACTTGTGGGGCAAATCTTTTGCCTGGTGGCATTCAACGGATTTAACCAGAGGAATCATCCAGAGTTAAAGTGGAAAAGCATTGAGACTGCCAATTGCCGGATAGTGTATCATGACCCGCTGCTAGAACAGGCTCGCAACTCCGCAACAATAGCCCAGAACACTTTTGACACCCTTAGCAAAACCTATCAGATATCACCCAAACAGCAGTGTATTATCTACATCTCGGATCAGGATAACATCTCCAACGGTGCAGCTTTGATGACAGAATACATCTTCATCTGGGTAAACCAGAATGACTACACCGGGCTGTTTACAGGGAATGACAAGTGGCTGCGGAAGGTTATCTCTCATGAAATGTCACATTGGTTTCTGGCAATTTCTCTATCTGGCTGGCTTACAAAAATAATCCCCATTTATCCAACCTTCCCGCGCAATCTGAACGAAGGCTATGCGCAGTTCTTCAGTGGCGAAACCTGGGGCTATAACCGCGGTGACAGGTTCTTGAAAGCCAGCGTATTATCCCGTAAATCCGGGATACCATCACCCCAGAATGAGGGAGGATTGATGTATGCAGATGGCTTTGCCAAAGTTCGCTATCTATCTGCCATGTATGGAGAAGAGAAGCTCATCAAGCTGCTGAAGTATCGTAATAAAGCTAAGCTGTATGGCTTTGGAGAAGCGTTTAACAAGGTATACAAAAAGGACTTCAGTGCGTTTGAGGAAGAGTGGCAACGCTATATAAACACATACTATTTTGGCAAGGTATATGCAGACAAAGCTGTTCCGGCTGATACAACCTTTGCCGGCAATATTAACGATTTTACCAAGCTTAGTAGCGGATATTACCAATTTGCCAATCTGGACTGGAAACAGGATAAACTGCTATTTGCAGCCAGAGATACAGAGAGCCAAAAGTATTTTGATCTGAGCTTAGCAACGGTGCAGATGGATAGTCTTAAAGCGGATAAGCTGGATTTGAAAGGTAGCAAACGCTTATTTAAGTCCGGCAGGTTTACCAAGATATCGCTTAGCGAAAACGGCAAATGGGCAGCCTGGAGCGTTTATACCCGCCATAAGGCTGGAAGGCTTGCTCCCAGGCTCTTCCGCTATGATGTAACCTTGGAGAAGCTGCAAAGGCTTGGCGAAGGGAATTACCCGGAGGTGGACACCCTGGGAGGTATGTATTATCAGCAGCTTGGTGCAAACAGCAATGATATCTGGTATTGTGTGCCAACCCATAATACCCCGCTTTTGGTTCATTCTATTGGCTTCGATGAGCAGATTGGCAACCTAAGCTTATCACCGGATAATACGAAGCTGGCATATACGCTGTTTGACAAGGACGCCATGTTCAAGATCAATGTTTTTGATATTAGCACAAAGCAGGTTACCGATGTTATCAACCTTACCGCAATGGCGCAGTCCATCCGCTGGAACAATGACCATCAATTGCTGTATAGCATAGAGAATCCGGTAACTGCTGATCTGGATGTGATGATATATGACCTGAACATACAAAGCAACCAGGCTCTGGATCACCCTCCCTATAATGCGGAGCCTTTCCGCTATCTGGATGGCAAGATGTACGTGATGGCAGATATTGACCGTGGAGCAAAAAATCCGGGTTTCTATGTGCCACAGGAAAGCACCGCACCTATAGCAACTTTCGCAGAGAACTACTATAATAAATGGGTGAAGCTGTTGCCCCAATACACCATACCGAATACTACCCGGCAGATTGAGATATCTCAGCCTAAGGGTTACTCATCATGGCGTAACATAAAGTGGAGAATGGGCTTTGCTCTGCCCACCTACACCTATGCCGGCGGGGGATTTGTGCTGTCCGAAGCACTTGGTAAGCATATTGTGGGTGCTTTTGCAGCCATACCCTACAACAAGAAAGACCGTGCCTGGGGGATATTTATGTATGAAAACAAAACCTTGGCACCTACCATAGACCTTAACTATACGCGTGATCAATGGCTATCGGGAGTGGGCGATGAGAAACTATACTATCAGGATTTGGAAAAAGCAAGCGGTAGTATCAGCTTTCCTTTCAACATTATAAAGCCCTTCAGGACTGCGGGATTGGGCTTTGATGTCAGCTATACAGACCTGAGCAATGCCAATGATAATCCCATCTTTCAGGACAAGGGTTTTGCTTCCATTGGGGCAAAAGCCGGATACAGCTACAGTCTGCCCTGGAAGAACATGGAGCTTCATCCCGTGCGCAGCTATGACGCGGATTATGCTCTGCAAATGGCATCCGGCTCTCTGGGTATGAATATGGACTACAACCAGCATTCCTTCTATGCAGGTTTTGCCTATGCTCCTCTGCTAAGAATCGCAGATGGGGAAATGATGCGAACCATGACGTTACAGAACAGGACAAATATCGAGCTGGTGAATGGCGATCCCCTGATGCAGTTTCTGCCCGGCACCAACCGTTACGAAATACTGCAAAGCGGGAACAGACCTGCCTTCAAGCGTTATTACCTAAGGGGTTACGAAGATGATTACCTCTGCAAGAAGCTATTGAATGTGCAAAGCGAGCTAAACATAAAGCTGGCGGATGATTTTGATTTTAATGTGCTGAGCGATATGGTCTCCGTGCATTATACAGGCATTACTTTGTGGCACGATTATACTATGCTTGATGATATCCTGCAATCCGACCGGAAGTCCCGCACTTACAATGCGAATGGCTTTGAAATAAGAGCCGAGACAAACTTCTTGATGCTGCCAGCGGTATTAAAATACGGCATCGCTTACGATATGGATTTCAAGAAGCTATCGGACTATTTCTTGATCGAAATACCCTTCCTTAAAATGATGCAAGAAAGTATGTAGGGCAACTTAGACCGCTATGCACGGAGAATAATACCTGTGATAAACACTACTCATACCCAATTATTGTAAAACCCGCCATGGTGATAGCTACTGTCTATCTTGCGTATTACGCAAGAATCACGGTAGCTATCCACAAGGAACAAGTTACATTTGTTAGGTGAATGAGGGGTTCAATATGGCAATTGTTAGCGTTGCTATGCATCATATAAGTGTAAACTGCAAGGCATATTTAGCACTCCCACGCAAAGACTGCTAAAATCTACTTGACAAAATCACTGCATTGCTTATTATATCACCAGATAATGACTAAAGACCTACAAGGAGTTTAACCATGGCAGAGAAAAACAAAGAAAAAGGCAGCTTAAGCATTCATACTGAGAACATCTTTCCCATTATAAAGAAATGGCTCTATTCGCAGCATGACATCTTCCTGAGAGAGCTGATCTCCAATTCCGTGGATGCGATGTCCAAACGCAGATATGCAGACGAGAACTTCAAACTGGAAGATATGAAGGTGGAGATTAAGCTGGATAAAAGCAAGAAGACCCTTAAGGTGATAGATTACGGGATTGGCATGACCGGCGAAGAGATAAAGAAGTATATCAATCAGATCGCTTTTTCCGGTGCCGAGGACTTCATCAATAAGTTCAAGGATGTGCAGAGCAATATCATCGGGCATTTTGGGCTGGGCTTCTATTCTTCCTTTATGGTGGCAGAGAAGGTTACGATAGATTCCTTAAGCTTTGTGGAAGGCAGTGAGCCTGCTTTCTGGGAATGCGATGGCAGTACAGATTACACTCTGGGGAAAGGCAAACGCAAAGAAATCGGCACCACAATAACCATATACCTGAACGAAGAGAACGCCGAGTATGCCGAGGATAAGAAGATTCAGGATATTCTGGAGCGTTACTGCAACTTTATGCCTTATCCCATCATGTTTGGCGACAAGCAGGTGAACCAGAAGGAAGCCCTGTGGAACCGCGCCCCTAAAGACGTTACCCGTGAAGAATACATCGAGTTTTACAAGCAGGTGTTCCACGACTATATGGATCCGGTGTTCTGGATTCATCTGAATGTGGACTTCCCCTTTAACCTGAAAGGGATTCTGTATTTCCCCAAGCTTCGCAACGAGCCGGATTTCTTTAAGGGCGAAGTGAAGCTGTATTGCAACAACGTGTTTGTGGCTGATAATCTGGAAGACCTGATTCCGGAGTTCTTACTGTTGCTGAAGGGTGGGATTGATATCCCGGATATCCCGCTGAATGTGTCGCGCAGCTTTCTGCAGAACGATACACAGGTGCGCAAGATAAGCCAGTATATTGTGAAGAAAGTGGCGGATCATTTCCTGAATACCTTTAAGGAAGACCGCAAGAAGTATGAGGAATACTGGGAAGATATCAACGCCTTCATCAAGTTTGGTTTGCTGAAAGAGGATGATTTCTTTGAGGCGATGAAGGATATCGTTATCTTCAAAACCGCTTCCGGGGATTACGTTACCATCGAGGAATACAAGGCACGTAACCAGAGCAGCGACGAGAAGACCAAGATTTGGTATGCCGGAAGTGAAGATACGCTGGTTAGCTATCTGAACCTGATGAAGGAACAGGGCATCGAAGTTATCTTCCAGAATAGCCCGCTTGATATGCACCTTTACCAGCGGCTGGAAGGCAAGATTGATAAGATAGAGTTTCTGCGCATAGATTCTGAAATGAACGACCTGATGGTGAATAAAGACGATTCCGGCGCAAATGCAGATATGGAAGAAAAGCTGAAAGGCATCTTCTATAGAGCCATGGATCAGAGCGTGGAAGCAAGCTTCAGCAAGGAAAGTTATGCCGAGTTCATTAAGAAGCATCCTGTGGCGGTAACTTCTCTGGCACCATACATCATCCAGAAAGATGAGCAGACCATAATTATGCCTTACGACCTGCCTGCCGAGGTCAAAGCCGAGCTTGGCACGGATGGCATGAAGGCGATTCAGGAACATGTGTTCACTGAACTGAAGGTGGAAGTGAAAAGCCTGAAGAGCAATGATATCCCGGCTATGATAGTGTTTAGCGAATACATGCGCCGCTGGCATGATATGGATATGCTATCCAAGCAGAATAACGCTGCGGACATGCTGAAATACCATTCATTGGTGATTAACCGCGAGAATCCGATCATTAAGAAGATAGTGGAACTGGATGAGCAGGGCAGGGAAGATGAAGTAAAGACGCTGTGCTCTTACATTCACGACTTATCGCTATTAGAGCAGAAGCCATTCAGTGGTAAAGAACTGAAAAGCTTTATCGAGAAGGCGAATCAGGTGTTAGGCTATATCAGCTAAGCCAAGAATAGCTATATATACAAAAAGGGTGCACGGTGTAAGAACCGAGCACCCTAAGCTTTATCACAAGGGAATTTGTATAACCGGCTGGAATAAAAAACTGGTCGGGATGACAGGATTTGAACCTGCGACCACTTGAACCCCATTCAAGTACGCTAGCCGGGCTGCGCTACATCCCGAGCCGGTTGAGTACCTTAAATCCGAGCAGCCTTTTTTTGACAAGGAAAAAATGAGGTTGACAGCACAGCCTTGCACGGGAATTATCCCCAAATCGGCATGGGATAGTGATTTCGCGCCGATTAGTAATATGCAAACGGAAACAAAATGAGCCTTATCCAAGTAATAGATGGCGGCATGGAATTTGCCGGCATCCACATCCTGAAAGATATAAACTGCACTTTGGAGCATAATAGCCGCGTGGGCTTGATAGGCAGCAACGGCAGCGGGAAGAGCACGCTTATAAAGATGATGCTGGGGATGCTGAACCCCACCGACGGCAAGATATTGCGTGCCAAGAAGTGCCGCATTGCCTATCTGGCACAGAACATGTTCCTGGAGCCCAGCCTCGCCATGGTGGATCATATCAAGAGCGCGCGTCCCGATCTGGTGGCATTACGAAGCAGTATAGACAGTTTATCTGCCCAACTGGACACCCAGCACACCCAAGCAATTGAAGAGGCACTGAAGCAAGATTTGGATAGGTATCACAGCCTAGGCGGGGATGAGTATGATAACGAGCTTAAATATGTATGCACCTCCCTCGGTTTTAGCGAAGCGGATTACCCGAAGCAAATAGGGCTGTTCAGCGGGGGAGAGCAGACCAGGATATGCCTGGCTGCTATTTTGATGATGCCTTATGACCTGCTGATACTGGACGAGCCTACCAACCACCTGGACGTGGCTATGATCTCCTGGCTGGAGAAGTACTTAAACAAGTCCGAGCGTCCTTATCTGGTTGTTTCGCACGATAGAACCTTTCTGGATAACACGGTTAGCACTGTATACAACCTTCGGGACGGCAGTCTAAGCATCACCAAAGGCAATTACTCTTCTTTTGCAGAAGCCGATGCCATCGCACGTATGGCGCAGGAACGCCAATATGACCGACAACAGAAGTTTGTGGCAGAAACGCAAGCTTTTATAGCCAAGAACATCGCCGGGCAGAAGACCAATATGGCGAAGAGTCGCCTGAAGATGCTGGCGCGCATGGAGATAATCCAAAAGCCCATGCAGGAAAAGCGTGTGCACCTGAACATTCAAAGCTCTTCCCGCAGCGGTAACGATGTTTATACGCTGGAAGATCTGGAGTTTGGCATTCCGGGCGGTAGCGTGCTTGCCAGAAATGTGAACCTTAGAGCGCATTACAAGGATAGAATCTGCATCATAGGTCCCAACGGCTGTGGCAAGACTACGCTCTTACGCATCCTGATGGGGGAGAGGGACATCACTTCCGGTAACCTGAAGATCGGCGCAAGCCTGGAGATAGGTTATTACGATCAGCATCAGTTAGCGCTGGATGAAAACCTCACGGTGATAGACACCCTGTGGCAGATAGTGCCCATGGAGACAAGGGGTTATGTGCTTTCCTGGCTGGCACGTTTTGGCTTTCGAGGCGATGATGTGGACAAACTTGTCGGCGTGCTTAGCGGGGGTGAGAAATCACGTCTGTACCTAAGCGTGCTTATCCATCAGAA
>CAYSGM010000045.1:4998-11879 GCA_964430595.1 uncultured Candidatus Cloacimonas sp. | reverse complement strand
AATCTGCTGATCATGGACGAACCCACCAACCATCTGGATATTGCCATGAGTGATGAGCTGCTAAAGGCTTTGCAGGACTATAAAGGCACCATTCTGTTTGTTTCGCACGACCGCTATTTTATGCAGCATCTTGCCACGAAGTTCTGGGTGTTTCACAAGGCTTTGGAGGATGACAAAGTGTATCCTACCATCACGGAGCCTGACATGGAGCTTGTTCCAGCCATAGAGCTTGCGTTTTCCAATCCGGAGATGGTGAAGGCACCTGCCAGCCCCAGAGAAAAGAAGAAAAAGCTGAACCCCTGGTACCTGCAACAAGTTCATAACAGCATAGAAGCAGAGCATGATACCTTGCACGGCTTACAAAAAGACTTGAACGATGTGCATCATAAGCTATCGCAAACAACCACTTACAGTGATCCCAAGCTACCTTCTCAACTACAGGATGAGATGCAAAGCCTCGAGGAGAGCATCAGCGCTTGCAAGCTGCGCATTGCCGAACTGGAGACGCAGTATCTGGAGCTAAGCTATGAATCCTAAACGCATTGGCTTTACCACTTCATTTCCTGTGGAAGTGCTGTTTGCCGCGGGGCACATACCCATAGACCTGAACAACATCTTTCTTACCCAGGATGCCGAAAAGCATGTGCAAGCTGCTGAGATAAAAGGCTTTCCCCGCACTATCTGCACCTGGATAAAGGGCAATTACAACGCTGCCGTAAGCTCTGGGCTGGATGAAGTGCTGGGAGTGGTTCAGGGTGATTGCTCCAACGGGCATTCGCTGTTGGATATGATCCATGAGGAAGGCATTCCTGTATATCGTTTTTCCTTTCCGCCCGAGAAAAGCTATGCCGCTTTGGATGCCGAGATCAGCAGGCTGGAACAGCATTATGGGGTTACACGACAAGATACTCTAAGAGCCAAAGCCAGGCTTGATTCCATCCGCCAGAAGCTGCTGGTGCTGGATGAATGGACATGGAAAGAGCGCATTGTAACAGGCAAAGAGAACCATCTCTGGTTGGTCAATTCTTCAGATTTCAACGGCAATCCAGATAAGTATGAGGAAGAGCTGGACAGCTTTATGCGTCTTACCGAAAAACGTGATCTCATCCCTGCACGGTTACGCTTAGCATATCTGGGTGTGCCACCGATCTACAAGAATATCTATGACTCCATCAGCGAGCTGGGTGGCGATGTGGTTTTAAACGAGGTGCAACGCCAGTTTTCCATGTTTACCTTGCTGCCGGATATTGTGCAGCAATATCTTGTTTACACATATCCCTACAGCGTTTATGACAGATTACAGGACATCCAAACTGAGTTGGAAAAGAGATCGATACAGGCTGTTATCAGTTACACCCAAAACTTCTGCCACTTACAGATAGACAACCTGCTGTTAAAGAAGTATATAGGCTTACCATTCCTGAATCTGGAAGGCGACCAACCCGAAGATATTGACTCCCGTACGCAGTTACGCCTCGAGAGCTTCTTCGAAGTCCATGCTTAACCTTCTCTAAACCAGCTTCGCTCTCCTTAGCATCCTCTTTCATAAACCAGTTACCATAGCATTACGCATGAAATACGGATGCGATGCGTATTTCATGCGTAATTATAGCGTAATGCAAGCAAGAAATGTAAATAGAAGAGATAGGAATCAGGAGCACACATGATTTTGCATCAGCAATATCTGTTAATCCCAGATTAGCGTTAGGCTTTTTTAGATAGAGTTCTTGTATATCCTCAGAAACACATTACTATATCATTAGGAAATGTATGTTTAGAAAGCCCTTGAAAGATCTATAGCAATCAGATACAAATAGCCGGGACGATCAACTGCTTCCTTATTAGATAAAAAACAGGACTCTATGGAGGAGAAATGATGCTTAATAATCGGTTGCCCGCAAAAGGCGTATAGTAGAATGAATAAGGGCAGGAAAACCAACTACTCAAACACCGGGACAGTCGTATCGATACGTGGCAGCGTAGTGGATATCAGGTTTGAAAAGCATTTACCGCGAATCTATACGATTCTGAAGACAGGAGTTGATGACAAGATAGTTATCGAAGTCCTGTCTCAATTGGATGAATATCGCGTGCGGGGGATTGCATTGACGCCTACTCAGGGCCTTGCCCGTGGTATGACTGTAGAGGATACAGGCGGTCAGTTGCAAGCTCCGGTAGGTAAGGGGATACTTTCAAGGATGTTCGACGTTTTTGGCAACACAATTGATAATAAGGGTGACCTTTCTGATGTCCAGTGGCGCTCTGTGCATCAACCGCCACCTTCGCTGTCCAGACGTTCCACCAAGACAGAAATACTGGAAACAGGAATCAAGGTAATTGATGTCCTTGTTCCTCTTGAGCGGGGAGGAAAGGCAGGACTTTTCGGTGGCGCTGGCGTGGGCAAGACAGTGTTGCTTACCGAAATGATTCACAATATGATAGGGCATCAGGAAGGCGTAAGCATTTTTTGCGGTATCGGCGAACGCTGCCGTGAAGGTGAAGAGCTGTACAGTAATATGAAAGAAACCGGCGTGCTGCCCAATATGGTGATGATTTTCAGTCAGATGAATGAGCCTCCCGGTAGCAGGTTCCGGGTGGGACATGCTGCCCTGACGATGGCTGAGTATTTCCGGGATGACGAGCACAAAGATGTGTTGTTGCTCATTGATAACATTTTCCGCTTTCTCCAGGCAGGGATGGAAGTATCCGGAATGATGGGACAAATGCCATCACGGCTGGGTTATCAACCCACTATGGGCACAGGATTGTCCCGTTTGGAGGAGCGCATTGCCAATACCGATACGGGTGCCATTACATCCATTCAGGCAGTTTATGTGCCGGCAGACGATTTGACCGATCCTGCTGCCGTACACACATTTTCACATCTTTCAGCTTCAATTGTGCTTTCGCGCAAACGGGCAAGTGAAGGGCTGTATCCTTCCGTTGATCCTCTCCAATCCAGTTCCAGGATGTCCACACCGGCTATCGTGGGCGAGCGGCATTATGAGATAGCTCAGCAAATACGATAGACATTGGCTCAATATGCTGATCTTAAAGACATCATTGCCATGCTCGGTATGGAGCAATTAGCTCCTGATGACCGTGATACAGTAAACCGGGCACGCAGGCTGGAGCGTTTTCTAACCCAACCCTTTATCACTACAGAGCAGTTCTCTGGCCTTAAAGGTAAACTCGTGAGCCTGAAGGATGCCCTGGATGGCTGCGAGCGAATCCTGAACGATGAATTTAAAGACTATCCCGAGAGTGCGCTGTATATGATCGGGACAATTGATGAAGCTCAGGAAAAGCGTGGTTCCGGAAAACCTGAGCCGGAGGCAAAACAAAATGAAGCAATATATGAATCTTAAGGTTCTCTTACCGTTTCAGATTCTGTTAGAGAAAAATAATGTTTCCCGCATCGTTGCTGATACGATCAATGGTTCTATAGGACTCCTACCACATCGTTTAGACTGCGTTGCGGCACTCGTTCCGGGGATTCTGATCTTCCAATCTGAAGAGGAAGGTGAAGTGTATGTTGCCGTTAATGAAGGGGTATTGGTCAAAACAGGCCCCGATGTACATATCTCAGTTCGCAATGCAGTCCTCGGAACCGACCTTGCTATATTAAACGAGGTGGTGGAGCGTGAATATCTGGTACTAAATGAACAAGAAAAAAGCGTCCGTTCGGTGATGGCTAAGATGGAAAACGGCTTCATCCGCCGCTTGATAGAGGTTCAAAATGAGTGAAGAATCCAAAAAGAAAAGCGTAGAACCCCCAACAGCTTTTAGCCGGGAGATAGCCAATAAGGCAAAACTCAAACTTAAAGCGCAGCAAAACCCAACTCCGGGAATTTGGTTCGGTTTGGGCAAGATGGGGCTAATAGGCTGGTCAATAGTGGTCCCCACCCTACTCGGTGCAGCTCTAGGTGTATGGTTGACAACCACTACCAGGGAACCCATTCTTGGACACTGATGTTGCTCCTGATAGGTTTGATAATCGGATGTCTGAATGCCTGGCATTGGGTTGTCAAGGAAGATAAAGAGATGCACGAGGACAAGGAGAAAAAAGATGAATGAAGCTGTGTTTCTGATATTGGCTTTATTAACCGGTGTTATTCTTGGTTTGATCTTCTTCGGAGGACTGTGGTGGACGGTTAAGAAGGGAGTTCGTTCCCCGCATCCGGCACTTTGGTTTTTTGGCAGTTTGATGATACGGACAGGGATTGTAATTGCCGGTCTTTTCTTGATCGGACGCGGACATTGGGAACGCATGATTGTTTGTTTTCTGGGGTTTATCATAGCGCGTTACATCGTAACCTTGTTAACCCGTAGGTCTGTAGAAAAAGACATTCCACCGGCAAAGAAGGCAAATCATGCATCTTAGTCCTGACGAAATCATTTACTGGCAATCCGGCTTTATAAAACTAAATGCCACTATAGTGTTTACCTGGGTATTGATGCTTGTATTGATTGTCGGCGCTTATCTCATTACCCGCAGGCTTTCCGGGGAACTGAAACGTTCTTCCTGGCAGAATCTTCTGGAAATGGTGGTTACCGGTATGAACAAACAGATTGAGGACGTGGGACTTAGTGAACCGAACAAATATATCGGTTTCTTAGGTACACTTTTCCTCTTTGTAGCTACTGCTTGTCTCGGCACTATCATTCCCGGTTTCGAAACCCCTACCGGCTCGCTTTCTACCACTGTAGCATTAGCGCTCAGTGTCTTTGTTGCCGTGCCTTATTTTGGTATAAAAGAGCAGGGTTTGGGAGCCTATCTGAAATCCTATATAGAGCCTACATTTATCATGCTGCCGTTTAACATCATATCCGAACTGTCCCGTACACTGGCACTGGCAGTCCGTTTGTTTGGCAATATGATGAGTGGAGCAATGATTATAGCTATTCTGGTTTCTATCGTACCATTGGTCTTCCCTCTTATCATGACGCTGCTCGGACTGCTTACCGGAATGGTACAGGCTTATATCTTCAGCATCCTGGCAGCGGTTTACATAGCGGCAGCAACTAGGGTCAGCAAACCCAAGGCTGTACCCGAGACAAATAATGAATAACGAAAAACATCTTTACATGGAGATATTATGGATAACATGACGATTATCGCGGTGGCATCAATTGTCATCGCCGGAATCACTACCGGTTTTGGAACTATGGGTCCTGCGCTGGCAGAAGGAAAAGCAGTAGCTACTGCGCTTACTTCCCTGGCTCAGCAACCTGATTCCTCGGCTACCATTACCCGGACGCTATTCGTCGGACTGGCAATGATTGAGTCCACTGCCATCTACTGCTTTGTGGTCTCAATGATTCTCATTTTTGCCAATCCTTTCTGGAAGCATGTCCTCACTTTAGTCGGAAAGTAACCCATGAACATCGATTGGTTCACCGTTATTGCCCAAGCAGTAAACTTCCTCATCCTTGTCTGGTTGATGAAGCGCTTTCTTTACAAGCCTATAACGAAAGCCATCGCTGCCAGGGAGAAACGGATAGATGAGAAACTTGCCGATGTCGATGCGAAAGAAAAGCAGGCCCAAAAAGAGCGCAAAGAGTTCCAGCAAAAGAATGACGAGTTCGATAAGCAGCGTGATACCATGATGAGTAAAGCAACAGAAGAGGTGAAAACTGAACGCAAACGCCTCCTTGAAGAAGCACGGCAGGCAGCCGATGAATTGAGTGCGAAAAGGCAGGAAACCCTTAAAAACGAGGCACAGAAACTGAAGAACGCTATTACTACCAGAACCCAGCAGGAAGTGTTTGCCATAGCTCGAAAAACCTTGGCAGACCTCGGTTCAGCAAGCCTGGAAGCAAGCATAACTGAAGCTTTTATACACCGTCTGGAGGAACTAAAGGATAAAGATAAAGAGGAGATTTCCAAAGCTCTGAAAGCACCTCCTGATTCAGTAATTGTACGGAGTGTCTTTGATTTGCCTGCTCCCCAGCGTACTGCTATCCAAAAAGCCCTTGATACTGCTTTCTCTACCAAAGACCAAATCCGTTTCGAGACTGCCCCTGAGCTTATCAGCGGTATTGAATTCTCTGTTGATGGGTACAAAGTAGCCTGGAGTATTGATGATTACCTCACTTCGGTGGAGAAGAGCGTGGGTGTGCTTCTGAAAGAGCAGGTGAAGCCCGTGGCAAAAACAGATTCCAAACCTGATAAGCCCCAGCCTGCTTTGGAAGGAGCTGTTGTTAATGATGACTGAAAACCTTAAGGCAGTTATTGATAAAGTATTTACCGGAATTGACCAGGTACTGGAAACTTACACTCCCGATCTGTCTCTTCGCGAGGTGGGAACCATCACCAGTGTTGCCACAGGTATAGTAAAAGTATCCGGACTCCCTGATGTAGGTTATTACGAATTGGTGATATTTCCCGGTAACGTAATCGGGATTGCCTTCAACGTGGACGAGAGTGAGATTGGTGTGGTCCTGCTCGGAGAATACTCCCAACTCCATGTGGGTGATGAAGTAAGGCGTACAGGCAGAATTATGGACGTGATCGTGGGCGATGAATTGCTGGGTCGCGTTATAGACCCGCTGGGCAGACCTCTAGACGACAAGGGAACTATCACTGCCAACCAGCGTTTGCCTGTCGAACGCCCTGTTGCGCCCATTATGGACCGTGCCCCGGTAACTGTGCCCCTTCAGACAGGATTGAAGGTCATCGATGCTCTCATTCCGATCGGCAGAGGCCAACGGGAGTTGATCCTCGGTGACCGGCAGACCGGTAAAACTGCCATTGCCGTCGATGCTATTCTCAACCAACAAGACCAAAATGTAATATGCATCTATTGTGCGATTGGTCAACGTGCTTCCGCCGTGGCAAAAGTAATAGAGAACCTGCGGCAAAAGGGTGCAATGGACTA
>CAYSGM010000045.1:0-4988 GCA_964430595.1 uncultured Candidatus Cloacimonas sp. | reverse complement strand
AAGTATAGCTGAATACTTTATGGAAGCAGGTAAAGATGTGCTGATAGTATATGATGATCTTACCCAGCATGCCCGTGCCTATCGTGAACTTTCGCTTCTGCTTAGGAGACCGCCGGGACGGGAAGCCTTTCCCGGAGATATCTTCTATATTCATTCCCGTCTTCTGGAACGTGCAACGCACCTGCTGCCCAAACTTGGGGGTGGTTCGCTGACAGCCTTGCCAATCATCGAAACTGAAGCGCAGGACATGTCCGCATACATTCCTACTAACCTTATCTCCATCACAGATGGACAAATCTATCTGTCCCCTACGCTGTTTGAATTAGGCATACTACCCGCAGTCGATGTAGGGAAATCCGTTTCAAGAGTTGGTGGCAAGGCGCAATGGGCAGTTTATAGGGCAGTGGCAGGCAATCTCAAACTCGCTTATGCCCAGTTTGAAGAACTGGAAACCTTTGCCCGGTTTGGAGCACGCTTGGATGAAAACACCCGCAAGGTCATTGATCATGGACAGCGAATCCGCACCTGCCTGAATCAACCGGAGTTTGACCCCGTTTCCGTGCCCGCCCAGATCACTATCCTTTTGGCATTGTCCTCCAAACTATTCGACCCCGTTCAGCTGGATAAAATGGAGGAAGCCGAGCAGGCTGTCCGCGAAGCAGCGTTAAACTTACCTAAGGAGACAATTGCGAGATTTGAAACAGCAGACCAGTTGAGTGATGAGGATAGCAAGATTATTGTTGATATAGCACGCAAAGCCATTGCCGGATTCATACCTGTAAGTCAGGATAAGCAATGAGCGACAGCACTAATAGCCTGCACCACAAGATGCAGAGTGCAGGAGACCTTCAGTCCGTCGTCCGTACGATGAAAAACCTTGCCGCTTCCAGTATCGGACAATACGAGAAGTCCGTGCTTGCCTTAACTGATTACTATCATACGGTGGAGCGCGGTTTAAGTGTTTGCTTCCGGGCAAGCGGATTAGCTCCTATCATTACAGAAATTAAAACTCATCCCCTCAAAGTAGAGATGGTGGTAGTTATCTTTGGCTCAGACCAGGGTTTGGTAGGGCAATTTAATGATGTGATTGCCGACTATGCTATCGCAGCCCTGACGAAAATGCCGGGCGAACAACAAATATGGGTAGTGGGTGAGCGTGTACATGAACGCTTGGTGGATGCAGGACTTCAAGTTATGGGGTTCTTCCCGGTTCCGAATTCTATTAGTGGAGTCACTCCGCTTGTTGGGCAGATTCTCGTAGAAAGCCAGTCACATCGTCACCGGGATGAAGACAATGAGTTTTATGTGTTTTATAACATTCCCACCACCGGAGCCGGTTATATGCCTACCAGCCAGCAAATTCTACCCCTGAATGACGATTGGCGAAGCCACATATCAGAACTCCCCTGGGATGGGGAAAACCTGCCGGAAGTAATGGGAAACTTATCCTCCACCATCAAGATCCTGGTAAGTGAATACCTGTTTGTCTCCATATTCCGCGCCTGTACCGAATCTTTGGCAAGCGAAAATACCAGTCGTCTGGCAGCTATGCAACGGGCTGATAAAAACATCGACGAATTGCTGGAAGACCTGAATAGCTCATTTCACCGGATACGCCAAAACAATATCGACGAAGAACTATTTGATGTGATAGCAGGCTATGAAGCGCTAAGCGTAACAAAAGAATCTCGTGAATAGGAGCAAAAAATTGTGTTTTACACGTGCTTTACTTGTTTAGGAAGATACCAGCTGTGATTGATTTCTCAAAATCTATCAGCCACGCCAAGGGAGCATATATTCCTTAATTTCCTCATTGAAGTAGCGGTCTGTCATTGTGGCGATGTAGTCTCGCACCCATTCTGCGGGGGAGAACATCTCCAGATACTCAGGGCGTTTATGATCCAGGAAGTGCATGAATATCTTGGAATCTTTGTTGTTTTCCTGGATGTCATGCATGTATTTGTCGTACATAACGTGCATTGTACGATAAATGATAGCATTGCTTTTCTTTACATTTTCATCGGTGTATATATGCTTGTAATTGAAGCGCTTGAGGGCAAGAAGATGTTCCGATGTCTCGGAATCGAAGGCGATCCAATCCTGGTCATAACTGTTTACGATCACACTCTTGATAAGGGTCTCGATTATGTGGCTGTTGGTATTGCCTAGATACGCAACCTGCTCCTTGGGTAATTGATCGCGGGTTAAGATGTTAAAGCGGATGGCATCTTCAATATCCTGACCGATGTAGGAGATTGTATCGGTAACGCGTACTACGCAGCCCTCCAGGGTGGCAGGCATCCATTGCACATTATTGCCGGTTTTCTTGGCGGATATGTAAGCGTCTATCCCCGCTTCGGTCTTAGCTGTATCCGGCTTTAACCTTGCGTTATGCACTTCGCCGTCGTGGGAGATAATGCCGTCCCGAACCTGGAAAGTAAGGTTTAGTCCCTTGCCTTTGCGCGATATATAATCCACAATATGCAAGCTTTCAATGTTGTGATGGAAGTGTCCGATGCCGTTGGCTTCACAGCACTCAGAGAGCGCCTTCTCGCCATCATGCCCGAAGGGGCAGTGTCCCAGGTCATGTCCCAAGGCAATGGCTTCTATAAGCTCTGTATTCAAGCCCAGATACTTACCGATGGTGCGGGCGATTTGAGACACATAAGCTATGTGCAGATTACGGTTGGTCATCTCTTCGTCTATTAGATTGGTGAAGGAAAACACCTGCGTTTTGCCGTGGTAGCGACGGTATGCACCGCTATACAAGATGCGGTCTCTATCCACAGCAAACTTGGAGCGCATCACGTCTTCGTCTTCATTGCGGCTGCGCCAGGCATTGTTATCGTGAAAAGCACGAGTCCCAAGTACACAATCATGCTGTGCTTTGATATCGGTAAAGATAGCATTCAATTTATCGTTCATTAGCAATCTCCTTTATCCGTGGTTATCTATAATATATTCCACTCCTTCAGCAAAGGCAAATGTGGACGGATATCCACAAGCGTCTATATAATTCTACAGTTTCGAGAAAAATTAACTTGCTCTATCATGCACTGTTGGTCAAATGTCTCATATCTTGAATACAAGAGGTGCTAAATGCTTTATACTTTGCCAGATGGAAGGATTGTCGATTTATCTTGCGTGTCTAACGTAACCACCGTTAGAGATCTTGGTGTAGATCCCAATACTATTTTTCGAAGCCGGATTGGATTCAGTATTTTTTTAAAGAAACGCGAGATTCTTGATGTTGTGGGCTATTACCATTACAATGATTGGGCTACAGTGAGGAACGGATTGAACAAGATTCGGGAAGAAATCCTGTGCAAATTAGAACAGGCTGATAGTGCAGGTTAAGTAGTTGTTACCGCGATCCCAATAGGGCATAGATCTCAGAGCTAATAGTTTTTGTATTAAAAAGGATTCGGACCAGTGTCCGAATCCTTTTCATTATGTTGTAGTGAATTACTTAACTAACATCAGCTTGCCGTTGTAACGCTCGCTGCCATTGTCTATGCTGTAGAAGTAAACACCGTTCATAGCAGCTAAGCCATTATCTGTTTTGCCATCCCAGTTCACTCTTGCATTTCCCTTGGTATCAGGATTGATAACCAAGCTTCTTACAATCTGTCCTTTTATGTTATAGATAAGCAGATTGGCAGGATGCTTTGCTTTTAGGGAAATGGTGAAGCTTGCATTCGCACTAAACGGATTGGGGAATACGCTAACACCTGCTTCCGGGCTGGCTACATTATCATCATTTGCCACATTGCCAATCGTTACTGAAACAACTGCACTTGGTGCTGATAAATAGTAAGGGTTTTGGAATATTGAACAGATCTTGTATTCGTAGATGCCATCATCAAGGAAGGTGTCAGTAAATGTGAGTGTATTGGGATCTGTGATTGTGGCAATATTAAGGTCATTGCGATACAGTTTATAGCCAAGTAAACCCCTGGTTTCAAAATACTGCGGTCTTTGCCAGGTGCAGATAACATGGCTGGGCAGTTCAACAACAGCGTTGAAGTTCTGAGGGATGGGTAAGGGGATAATGGCAGTAGTAAGCGCGGACATAACGGGTGCTCCCGCTAAGCCATGAATATCAAAGGGAGTAACTTCGAAACCTATTTGGTAGCCAATATCAGCCTCAGTAATCTGATAGCTTTGGGTTGAAGCACCTGAGATTAGGGTGGGTGTTCCAGCCATTGAACGATACCATTTGTAAAGCGTAGCACCTTCGGCATGATTTTCTGGATCAGAATAAGTGTAGCTTCCAGAAAGGGTCTGGTAAACGACCGGAACTCCGGTTTGGTTCACCGCATTAACTGCAGGTGGGGTGTTTGTGAAAGCCGAGCCATTCAGGATAACTATAAATTCCTGGCTGTCAGCAAAATTACCATTAATGGTAATAAATCCTTCATATGCCATTGCTTGAGTGGGAGTGAAAGAAAGAGTTACAGGAAGTGTGGAAGCTGGTGCGATCGTGAAATCTGAAACACTAGAGCTGAATACGGGGTTATCAATACTAATAGTACCCGTTACAGCCGTGTTGCTATAATTAGCAAGAACCAGCTGTTTCGTAGCAGTGGAATTAACCGATATGCTGGGGAACAATATGTATTCTGCTTGCACAGAAGCTCCGGTTGGGATAGCACTTAAAGCATATTTCTTGCCTTGAAGGATTTCCTTGGTTACCGTGTTTTGAAGCCAAAGGACTAATTCAAGATCCTGTACAGGCCATGCAGATTGAATTGAGAAGGATAGCGGGATCGATGTACTACCGCCAGTTGCTAAATCAATAGGAGTACCCAATTGATCGGGCATCATTAGACGGGTAGTATTATTAACCTGAGTCTGTCCTTGCCATGCGAATGCAATGTTAGACTGGGTTAATGCAGCATGTAAAACCACATTTGTGTTTGTATCTGCTTCAGGTTTTGCTACGTTCACGATCAACATATAGTCGTTACCGTTATTAGCTCCTGTGG
>CAYSGM010000044.1:5859-19745 GCA_964430595.1 uncultured Candidatus Cloacimonas sp. | reverse complement strand
GCTATGCATCTTAATCTCCAAATCACATTAGTGTTTAGTTATATACTAACTGAGCGCTTGCTAAGAGCAAGGTAAATGATGATAGTTCCAATCTCGCAGTTTCCGGAATGAAACTGCATCATCGTAACTGCACATGCTCCGTGTCCTGACAGCCGAGGGCGGCTTTCATTACAGAATTATGTTTCATGTTTCTTCCCTACTATCCGCAAAAGGGATGCCCAAGAGCTGACCATGATCTCACCATGATTTATCATGGTTATCTCACGGTCAATGCAGTATCGGAACTGAAGCGGGCAGCAAGCAAACAAAAAGGGCACAGGAAGAATCCTGCACCCTTAAGTTATGTTATTGCTATGTTAGATGGTTACCTAACGATTACGAGCTTCTTAGTTTGGCTTAGGGAGGGTGAACTTAGCTTGTAGAAATATATCCCACTAGCGCAGTGGTTGCCCTTGCTGTCTCTGCCATCCCAATCTAAGGTGTGGTATCCTTCGGAAACACGGATGCTTTTAACAACTTGTCCCACAACATTGTAAATGGCAATTTCGCCTGTTTCGCCAGCTTTTAGTTCCACTTCAAAGCGTGAGCTGCTACCGGTGCGGAAGGGATTTGGATATGCATTGCTTAAGGTATTCCGCAAAGGTAATGGGGGTGCTTCGATGGTGCCGAGGGTTTTGTTAATTGGCCCGAAGAACTCGCTGGTGCCGTCGATGCTTAGCGCTTCCAGCCAGAAATAGTAATCACCGGGCTGGGTTATAAGGCTGGCAGTGTAGCTGTAGCTTGCTCCGGAACTGCTGTTCAGAGCAGTGATTGCTTCGGGAGTAAGGCAGATGGAATTACTCTCTGAACTGCTGGTGTTATAGTAAACTTTGAAACCGCGCAGAGAGGTCTCAGATGCAGTGCTCCATGCCAGAGCAATTAAGTTCTGTGCATTGACATTGGCGGTGAAAGAAGAGAGGGTAACGGGGAGAGGGATGTCCTCAGCGGCAAGGGAGAATTCCAGGGCTCGCTGCACGTCTTTCACTTCCCAATAGCTACCGTTCCAAGGGACAAAAACCATGCTTGCATCCAAGGGATCATAGCCCATAGCCACGAAATCAGGGATTTTTTGCCATGTGTCAGTGCCTATCACACGTGTAACCACAGTCCAATCTTCAGGACCCTTAGAGCCATCTTTTAACAGAGAATTGAAGCGAATGTCTGCTTTAAAGGTATCCAAAGTTGAACCGATTTGCCAGTATTTGGGAGCTTTTTGAGGGATATCGGGAGGGAATGTTCCGGCAGGAGTCTGTCTAATCTCATTAATGTAGAATGTGCTGAGATCACTAACTTCTCCGCCTTCATCTGCTTCAGTTAAACGCACGTTGGCATTCTGATCAACGAAAGGAATTGTGACTGGGTTTATGGGTGAAAGCAGGGTGATGTCAACTTCGGTGTTGGCAGAATTCTCTGGTAGAGCTGCCGGCGTGATTTCAAGCACGAAATTGAACCAAGCTGTAGTAGTGTTGGATAATGATGTGATACCCACCATAACTAAATCAACTTTGTAATTTGAAGCAGCAAAGGGGGCTAACCAAGCAGCGTCAGACAAATCTGTATCCAGTTCACCAAAGCCATAGCCGGTTTGAGGTAACCCCAGCATGCCACCGTTACCGATGTTACCATTCCAGCCACCCATACCGGGGATAAGGCGCATGCTGGCTTGGTTCGGATAGGGGGTGGTGATAACAAAAGTGGTGTTCTTCAGGTATAGTTTGGGCATGCCATCATACTCCAGCTGACCTTTGGCATTGGAATACACCCGCACGTCACCAGCTTCGCCGGCAGCAGACCAATCATCAAGAGGATCGGTGGTATTAACTCTTCTGAAAGATACCAATTCGAAATCCGAAGAACTGTTATCAAGATTCTTGAAATATAGCTTCAGCAATGCCGGATTGGGGGCAAGTGCAGGATCTGCTGCTGTACAGGTGATTACAGTTTCCATACCCGGAGTTGTGCCTGCATGCACTTTCTTTTCGGAATAGTAATGCGGTGATGCGGCATTAAAAGTAAAATGATCACCATCTTGGAAGAAAAAAGGCATACAGCCGGCGTTATCGGCATCATAAGCCCAGTTACCGCTACGTTCGTAGGCTTCCAGATTAGCCACTCCAAAAGTGAATACCGCTTGGGCAGAGAGGATAGCAGGCGCAATCATTATTAAAAGAATGCAAACTCTCCAGATTCTACCCAGATAAGATGTTCTCGAGGTTAATATCATATAGTCTCCTTCATCAGCAGTACATAGTAAAGCACACAGCTCTCTCCTTGCTGATATTACGAAAGAATAACCCAAAGTATTGGCAAAGCAAACAAGTAATTAGCGATTCAAGACAGCCTCCCTTGCGAAAAAAAGGGTTGACACATAAAGCCACTTCAAGGCAGAATGCCCTTTCTGTAACATTATGTATAATATAGGAGATACGATATGAATTACTTTTTAACTGAAGACCAATTGGAAATGCAGGAAATAGCCCGAAGGATAGCCATAGAGAAAATGAAACCCCTCTCTGAGAAGTATGATGAAGAAGGGATATTCCCTTGGGATATCGTGGAGGTTATGGCGAATAGCGATTTGTTTGCCGTGATGATTCCTGAAGAATACGGCGGCATCAGCGGTAAGGTGGTGGATTTAGCCATTGTAACAGAAGAGCTTTGCGCTGTTGATTTGGGTATTTCGCTATCTTTTGGGGTTACGGGACTGGGCATGTATCCCATCCTGATTGCCGGCAGTGAGGAGCAGAAGCAGAAGTATTTATCCCAGATTGCTACAGGTAAAAGGCTAGCAGCTTTCGGGCTTACCGAAGCAAATGCGGGAAGTGATGTAGGCGCAATGTCCACCACTGCCAAAAAAGTAGGCGATACCTATGTCCTAAATGGCACCAAGCAATGGATATCCAATGGCG
Organism: uncultured Candidatus Cloacimonas sp.; assembly: GCA_964430595.1. Lineage (GTDB taxonomy): Bacteria > Cloacimonadota > Cloacimonadia > Cloacimonadales > Cloacimonadaceae > Cloacimonas. The sequence goes on along the minus strand of CAYSGM010000044.1, from coordinate 16,797 downwards.
GAGAAGCAGAGATATACACTGTATTCGCCATGACAGACCCCAGCAAAGGACCCCGTGGTTGCTCCGTATTTATCGTGGAAAAGGGCACCCCCGGCTTCAGCTTTGGCAAGAAAGAGAACAAGATGGGCATCCGAGCCAATTCCACCCGTGAGCTGGTGTTTGAAGATTGCGTAGTTCCGGCAGAGAACCTGTTAGGACGCGAAGGTACCGGTTTTATAACCGCCATGAAGGTTTTCGACAAGTCCCGCCCCATGGTGGGAGCTCAGGCTGTGGGAGTTGCCCGTGGTGCTTATGAAGTGGCGATAAAGTATTCCAAAGAGCGCGAGCAGTTTGGTAAACCTATTTGCAGCTTCCAGGCAATTCAATTCATGCTTGCCGATATGGCAACCCAAATAGAAGCAGCCCGTGCCCTTGTGATGCAGACTGCCAGAATGGTGGATTCCGGTGCTAAGAACTACTCCAAAGAAAGCGCGATGTGTAAATACTTCGCCTCTGATGTAGCCATGAAGGTTACCACCGATGCCGTGCAAATCCTTGGCGGTTACGGATACATGAAGGAATACCCGGTGGAGAAGATGATGCGCGATGCCAAGATACTCCAGATTTACGAAGGAACCAACCAAATCCAACGCAGTATCGTGGCGGCAAACATCCTGAAGGAATTCTAATGCACGAGTGGATAAAAGAGTTTCCCGCTGCCATCACGGTGTGTGATGCAAACGGGATTATCACCGAAATGAACGACCATGCCATTGCCACCTTCAAGAATGATGGTGGAGCAGAACTAATTGGCAAGAACCTTTACGACTACCACCCCGAGCACTGCAATGTAATCATAAGAAACATGCTGGAAACAGGCAAGCCCCATTCATACACCATTCAAAAGGGTGAGGTGAAGAAGCTGATCCACCAACAGCCATGGTTCATAGATGGTAAGGTTGCCGGGCTTGTAGAAATGTCCTTTGTGCTGCCTGTGGAAATGCCCCACTATGTCCGCTCTTAAGCTTCTGGTGCACGCTTGCTGTGCTCCCTGCTTCATTGCTCCATACCACAAGCTAAAGGACGCAGGGCATGAGTTTAGTGCCTATTGGTTCAACCCCAACATCCACCCCTTGTTGGAATACCAGCACCGCCGAAACACCCTGAGGGAGTTTTGTGCCCAGGAAGGCATCAAGCTTATCGAAGAGAACCGTTACGGCTTGGTTCCATTTCTCATTGCTACGTTACGGAATATCCCCACCAGATGCGAATATTGCTATCAGGTTCGGCTTGATTCCGTTGCCAAAGTTGCTGCTGAGAATGGTTACGATGCCTTTACCACAACTTTGTTATACAGCAAATACCAAAAACATGAGCTTATCATCCACACTGCCAAAGAAGCAGCAGATAAATACGGGGTGGATTTTTACTATGAAGACTGGCGAAAGCTATGGCAGGAAGGGATTAAACTCTCTAAAGCCAATGGCATGTATCGTCAGCAGTATTGTGGCTGCATATTCAGCGAAGAGGACAGATACCGTGAGCAGATACCACCAGATAAATCTTGAGGGCTTAAAAACATACTCTGTGAAAGAGCGGTTCAGCAAAGTGGATAGCACTGCTTTTGCCAAACCTGGCAAGGCGGATACCGCTGCATTTCTGGATTGCCTGCCTGATATCCTCTGTGCAGCTGATTTTAAGGAGCTTGTAGCAGCTTGTAAGGCAGCCAAAGCTAAGGGAAAACCCATTATTATCGGTTTGGGCGGGCATGTGATCAAATGCGGCTTGGCACCCCTGTTAATCGAGCTAATGGAAGCGGGATACGTAGGCGCATTGGTCACCAACGGCTCCGTTGCCATACATGATTACGAAATCGCTTGCTTCGGGCAAACCTCAGAGGATGTATCCAAAGCCTTGGCAGATGGTTCGTTTGGGATGGCGGAAGAGACCTCCCTGGGCATAAACACAGCGATTACCAATGGCTCTGCCAAAGGGCTTGGCTTTGGTGAGGCTTTGGGACAGGCTATCCTGCAAGATGCCCCCAATGCCAATCTATCGCTTTGTGCCTCTGCTTATCGGCTGGGGATCCCAATCTGCGTGCAGGTTGCCCTTGGGACAGATATCATCCACCAAAGCCCCCATGCGGATGGTAAGGCAATAGGCGATTGCTCCCTGCGTGATTTCAGGATATTCTGTGCGGAAGTAGCGAAGCTGGATGAGGGAGGAGTATTCCTTAATTTCGGTTCCGCTGTCATTATACCGGAAGTATTCTTAAAAGCTCTCACCGTTGCCAGAAACATCACCGGCAGCGTGAAGAACTTCACTACCGCGGTGTTTGACATGAACATGCACTACCGTGCCAGAGTAAATGTTATGCAGCGTCCTGTGGAAACCGGAGGCAAGGGTTACTACTTCATCGGGCATCACGAGATCATGATTCCCCTGCTTATCAAATCCCTGATATAAAACAGCTTAAAACAGCATCTTAAGCGGGTAATGCACCCGCTTTTTTTGTGTTCGCGCAACATACCCCTTCCTTGCTTGAATTGCTTATGCATTACGCATGAAATACGCATGCGATCCGTAGTTCATGCGTAATGCTATGGTATTTGCAGTAAGAAAAGAAAAACCCTCACCGGGGAGGTAAGGGCTCTTCACAGGATGTTTAGGGGGGATTGCTTTTGGGAAAATTTAGAATCCGAACCAGGGACCGATGCTTACATTAAGCCCTTGATATTCGGTATTGGGGGAGTGCAGAACTTCGAAGTTCTCATTGTTCAAACCTTTAACTCTCCAGCCTTCTTTAGGAGCATAGCCATAGGTGTAGCCTGCTTCCGCACGAATACCAAACCAGGGAAGCAGACGATACATGAATTCTGCACGTGGCTGCACCACAAGGTATTTGCGGTATGCTACGGAGTGGGTGTTGTTGCTGTTCAGGAACGTGGGTGCCCAGTTTGTCCAATCGTAGTTCGAGTTACTTTTAAGGATTTCCACTGTATGACCGCCTCCACCGAGCATCAAACCTGCTGATGTGATAAAGTTTTTGGTGATGGGGATACGCTTATCAAGTGTCACACCACCCATAGTGTTTTCGTAACGCAGCCAGATATGATAGTTGCTGCCGACAGCAGGCTCGAGTATCTTCTTGTTGTCTTCAAAAGTGGTGAATTGTCCACCGATGAAGAATCCTTTACCTACGGGAAGCTTGCCACCAAGACCCTGCATCAGCACGCCGTTATCGGTAAGTTTGCCAAAACCCATGTTAGTTACAATTTTGTTAATATCAGTCATGTCTGTGTCGAACCACATAGGAATCCAGGTGCCGCCACCATAGCCGGCAGAAAGCTTCTTCTTCTGAACTGGTTCTTCACCTTCCATATCGGGTGCTTTGGTTTCGCGGCTACCAAAGGTGAAATCCATATTAACAGTTTCGCCATTACGGAAAAGCTCTAAAGCAACAGTATCACCGGCACGGTATTGCTTGCGAAGTCTTTCGAAAGTAGCAAAGTTAGTTACTTCCTTGTTGTCCATGCTAAGGATGATGTCGTTCTCTTGCAAGCGCTGATTCCACGCAGGTGAGCCTGAAACCACACCGGTGATCAGGACGCCGTAGTAGCCCTTGTAGCCCAATTCCTGGGCTTTGGGAAAATCAAGATCTTCAGAATAGATACCCATAAAGGCTGCATCCGGTGCATCAGAATCAGTGGCGAAATCCTTACGGATATTCATAATTATCTTAGGTGAACCGGGAACGTCGCTGAGGTTCTTTTCCAGCTCCACTTGCATTTCACGAACTTCTTTCATAATGTCATCTTTGGGTTGTGCTACCAAGGTGCCAAGCCCAATCCCCAGAATCATGAGGGCAACCAATGCTTTTTTCATTTTGAACTCCTGTGTTTTTCTTTTTACTATACGCAAGGCTCGTGCCAAACGGCAATAAATCGTTAAAAGCCGTTATATCAATGCAATAGCAAGCAGCTATGAATGATAGCGTATGCAAAATTATATCATACTGATATATGATTATGATATATTTGAAGGGTTTTAGTGACTTATCCTATCTTGCAATTAACCCTGTATGCGGTGAGAAGATAAGAAAAGGCGGTTTATCTACTTTTCTTCCTTTGGGAACGTATCTTGCACGCTTTGTTCACATAGTAATCCCATCAGGGAGAGGAAATGAAGAAGCTTTGTCTTATCACCATTCTACTTGTAGCATATTGTATGCTAGTCGCAACCCCAAGCTATATCTTAGCCATACCCACCACCAAGCTGCTTACAAGTGCAAAAAGCACAAATCTGCGCGAAACTGTAATCAACTTGGCTAATAGTGGCTACGAAGTGTATTATTACAACGAAAATCAGGTAATAATAGGTAGCCCAAACCAAAGCTTACCTGATGCCAGTATGCTATGCTCAGTAGATGATGCTAACCTATATTTGGTTACAAAGCTCGGAGCAGATAAGGATGAAGCCCTAAAGCAATGCGGGGATGTTCTGCTGGATTTGGGTACCTCCATTTTACTTAAAACGCAGATGGATGATATAAGCCTTAGGCAGAGAATTACCAATCCTTTTACCTTGCTGGAGATGAACCCCATCAAGCTAAGCAGCAACACAGGTTTATCCGGCACAATAGCTGAGACCAGAACTTCCATAGAAAACCTGCTTTCACAGGTAAATGCAGATAGCGTGTTGTTCTTCATCCAATCCTTACAAGATATGCAAACCCGTTATGCGCTTGCAGATAACCGGCTTACCGTGGCGAATTGGATAAAGAACCAGTTCCTGAGGTTTGGGATTAACAATGCCAATTTGATTAACTTTCAGTGGAATGGAACCACTCAGTATGATGTGGTAGCCACGATCACCGGTTCTGTATATCCCGATACTTACATAATTGTTGGCGGGCATCATGATTCCACAACCCGCACCACGCCTTATATTCTGGCTCCCGGCGCAGATGATAATGCAAGCGGTACCACGGCTGCTTTGGAGATGGCGCGTGTGATGATGGCAACCGGTTATCAGCCCAAGTGTTCCATCCGTTTCGTAACCTTTGCCGCGGAGGAATTCGGCTTATGGGGTGGTAAGGCATACGCAGAATTGGCGGAATCCGAAAACCTTGATATCCGCTTGATGATTAACCATGATATGATTGCCAACAACATTCCAGGTGATCAACGCGTGCGTTTAATGCCTTATGACGGCTTTATGGACTATACTGATTATGCAGCGGGGATAACCTCTCAATACACTTCTCTTCTGCCTGTTTACGGGAGTATGAATTCATCATCCAGCGACAGCCATCCCTTCTGGACTAAAGGTTACCCCGTAATCTACTATTTCGAGCAAAATTTCAGTTCGGTTTATCATTCTGATCTGGATATCACTGCCAACATCGACCCGGCATATTGTGCAGAAATCATCCGTGCTTCCACCGCTGTGGCTGCCACATATTCTGCCATGCCCGGAGCTCCTGCTAACCTAAGAGTTTGGGATACCGGAACCGGTAGTTCGCTAACAGCTATATGGGATGCTCCAAATGATCCCAATGTGGTAAGATATGTGGTAGATTATCTCAATACGGTAACTATGGAATCCATTGTTATAAGCACTACTAACACCATGGTAGAGCTGACTGGTTTACAGGAAGGTAACACATACGAGATATCGGTTTGTTCCATAGATAATCTTGGTGATGATAGCAACTATGTTTCAGCCACGGGATTCCCCTTATCAATCCCCCGCACCCCTGCTAATTTTATCGACGATCCCTTCCAATCCACAATCGTGCTAAGCTGGACACCCAATACGGAAATGGACTTAACAGGTTATCATCTATGGCGTTCCATGAATCCGGAAACAGTGGGTGAGTTGATTGCCACAATATCTGTAATGGATGAATTCACCACATATCACGATGATAATCTTAGTGGCACTTTTCAGTATTATTGTTACCGCCTAAGTGCCTTTGATACCGCTGGCAACGAGAGCCCCTATACCGATGCTCTAATCAGCCGTCCTGTCAGTATGGATCAGGGCATCCTGATTGTGGATGAAACTAAAAACTTCACCGGAACCAACCCCATGCAGCCTACTGATGCTATGGTCGATAGCTTCTATGACGCCTTGATGCAGAATTACATTGTTACCACGCGCTTGGATTTGGAAGGGGTTACCACGCCTCTCCGCTTAGCAGATATCGGCATTTATTCTTCCATATTGTGGCATGGGAACGATTCCGCGGAGGTATCCTTTCCCGCGGCAATGCGTGAGGTGTTCCGTGAATACATAGAACGTGGTGGAAATGTATTGTTCAGTGTTTACAATCCCAGCCAGGCTTTCGAGCTAAGTACTTCTTATCCTGTCAGCTTTGAACCCACGAGTTTTATCCGCCAGGTTCTGGGGATTAGCGGTGCCAATTACAATAACAGTGCCAGATTCAAATATTCAATACCGTTGATAGGACTTCCCTATTTGCAAGTTGACAGCCTTAAAACCACCCCTTCATTTAACGGGCATATCTTTAGAGTAGAGAGTCTGCTGACTGAAGGAATGACAAACATTGCTGTGTATAAGTATGGCTCGGATTACGCTTCCAATACCCCACAAGGAAGCATGAATGAGCAGTACGTAGGGGTGATGAATCAATATGGTGCCGGCTATGCAGTAACCCTCAGCTTCCCACTTTACTTCATGGAGCAAGATTCCTCTCAGGAATTGATAGATCATGTATTCGGAACTCTGTTTAACGAGCCAAGCCCCATCGATGATCCCCTCGCTCCGGCTTTAGGCGGGTTCACCGTGTTACCAAATCACCCCAATCCCTTCCGTAGTGAAACAGTTATCCCCATCGAAAGTAAGGATACCCACAGCTCCATGACCGTGTCTGTTTATAACCTGAAAGGACAGCTTGTTACAACTCTTTTTAGCGGTATTCCGGGTGCCAAAAGCACTTATAGCTGGGATGGAAGAGATAGAAACGGGCAGCCAGTAAGCTCCGGCGTGTATCTGCTAAAAGTGAATCAATCCGGTAAAACAAACATACGCAAAATGCTACGCTTGAAATAAATAATTCCTTATCCCCTTTTTAATGCCTGCTACATGCAGGCATTTTTCTTGCTTGCCGAGAATGAGCTGACCATGATCTGACCATGATCTCACCGGGATAAATCATGGTTATCTCTCCTCTAACTTGTTATTGGCACTGCATCGGAGCGAGTGCAGGAAGTAACAATGTAAAAACCTTCATTTAATGCCATACAAATTGGTAGCCACATATCCTGCAACAAGCTGGCAAGATGTGGAAAAGAAACAACAGTAAAAGCTGTATTTCTCATTGACAAAAAACGTAAGTTCTTATTTGGATATATCTCATGTGTTCGTGCCTTGTTATCAGGGTTTTGATGTTGGAGCACTAAGAGATTAGAAATAAAAGAGATACCGATACAGTTAGAAGGGGGATTGCGCATGTTTTCGATGATACGAAAGCGTAACGGCAACATCGTTAGTTTTGATAAGCAAAAGATTGCCATGGCGATACAGAAAGCCGGGCTGGCAACCGGCGAATTTGGGGATGAGATGGCGGATGTGTTAACGCTTCGCGTGCTAAATCTTACCCAACAGGTGATAAATGACGAAATCCCTGAAGTGGAGCGGATTCAGGATATCGTGGAAGAGGTGTTGTTAGCTTCTCCCTACAAGAAGACCGCCAAGGCGTATATCATTTACAGAGACCAACATGCGCGCATTCGCGAGCTGGTTTCCATCGCGGGCGTCCGGCTGATAGATCAGTATCTGGAAAAGCTGGATTGGCAGGTGAACGAGAATTCCAACATGGCGTATTCCCTTCAGGGCTTGAACAATTACATCGCCTCGGAAGTAAGCAAAACCTACTGGCTGAATAAGATATACCCGCCGGAAATCCGTGAAGCGCATGTGAACGGCGATATGCATATTCACGATCTGGGGCAGCTTTCCGTGTATTGCGTGGGCTGGGACTTGATGGATGTGTTGTTAACCGGCTTTTGCGGTGCGGAAGGCAAGGTGGAGAGCGCACCGGCGAAGCATTTCCGTAGTGCCCTGGGGCAGATCGTGAACTTCTTTTATACCCTTCAGGGCGAAGCAGCGGGGGCACAGGCATTTTCCAGTTTCGACACGCTGTTGGCACCGTTTATTTATTACGACAAGCTAAGTTACGAGGATGTGAAGCAGGCTTTACAAGAGTTTGTGTTCAACATCAACGTGCCCACTCGGGTGGGATTTCAGACGCCGTTTACGAATATAACGCTGGATTTGTTCCCACCGGATTTGTATAAAGACCAGGCTGCCATTATCGGCGGTAAGCCTATGAAGAAGAACTACAGCGAGTTTCAGGCGGAGATGGACATCCTCAACCGGGCGTTTTTGGATGTGATGATAGAAGGCGATGCGAAGGGTAGAGTTTTCACTTTCCCCATCCCTACTTACAATATTACCAAGGGTTTTGACTGGGAGAACCCCACCATTCACTACCTGTGGGAAGCCACGGCGAAATATGGCATTCCTTATTTCTCTAATTTCATCAATTCCGATATGGATCCCAACGATGCGCGCAGTATGTGTTGCCGTCTGCGTTTGGACACACGGAAACTGGAAGCGCGTGGCGGCGGACTGTTTGGGGCGAATCCGCTAACCGGCTCGATCGGGGTGGTGACGCTGAATTTACCGCGTATCGGCTATCTGGCAGATACGGAAGAAGAATTCTTCAAGCTGTTGGAGGACAGGCTGTTACTTGCAAAAAGCAGTCTGGAGATCAAGCGCAAAGTGCTTGAGACCTACACCAAAAGCGGGCTGTATCCATATACAAAGTTCTATCTTAAAAGCATTTACGAGCGCTTTAGCCAGTATTGGAAGAACCACTTTTCCACCATCGGCATTATCGGCATGAATGAAGCTACGCAGAACCTGATGGGCAAGAGTCTGGGCACTAAAGAAGGCAAGGATTTTGCGCTGAAAGTGATGGATTACTTGCGCGCCAGGTTGATAGACATACAGGAAGAAACGCTGAATAACTACAATCTGGAAGCCACTCCCGCGGAAGGAACCAGCTACCGGCTGGCGATTCTGGACAAGAAGCAATTCCCCGGGATACTGAGTGCAAGCTGTGGCGGTGATACGCCTTTTTACACCAATAGCACGCAGCTTCCGGTGAATTATTCTGACGATATCTTTGAGGTTTTGGATTTACAGGACGAGTTGCAGACCAAATTTACCGGCGGGACGGTGTTGCACATCTTTGGCGGAGAGCGGGTGGAGCATGGACAGAGCATAAAGGCTTTGGTGAAAAGCATTTGCGAAAGCTATAAGCTGCCCTATTTTACCTTCTCGCCCACCTTTAGCATCTGCGGTCAACACGGATATCTGGATGGGGAACAGCCCATCTGCCCGCTGTGTCAGAAGGAAACGGAAGTGTTTTCGCGCATTGTGGGCTATTTACGCCCCGTGTCGCAATGGAACGAAGGCAAGAAGGCGGAATTTAAACTGCGCACTACCTTCGACCCCCTTAAACAGCATGATAAAAGCCTTGAGCGTCATGAGAACAGCCTGTTCGCGAAGCAAACATAGATGAAGATAGGCGGTTTTCAGAAGTTCTCGCTGTTGGATTACCCGGGGCAACTGGCGGCGATCGTCTTTGCTCAGGGTTGTAATTTCCGCTGTCCTTATTGCCACAATCCCGCGGTGGTAGATCCATCGCGATATGGGCATCTGTTGGATACAGAAGCGGTATTGCGCTTTCTGTTCAGACGGCGTAAGAAGCTTGGCGCAGTGGTGGTTTCCGGTGGTGAACCTACCTTACAGGAAGATTTGATCCCATTTTTAAGATTGCTTAAAGCGATGCGTTTCAAGGTGAAGCTGGATACCAACGGCTCACTGCCTGAAGTATTGGAAGCTGTTGTGGCATCGGGATATGTGGATTATTATGCCATGGATGTGAAAGCGCCGTTACCACTCTATAAGCTGGTATCGGGCAGTGAGATAGATACATCCCTCATCTTGCAAAGCATGGATGTGATACGCAGAGCGGGAGTTAGCTATGAATTCCGCTCTACTTACTTCGATGCGCTGCTCTCGGTGAGTGACCTCAGCCTGATGCAAGAACTGCTCAAACCCGGGGATAAATTTACCATCCAGGAATGCCGCTATGGTGATAACCTGATGGAACTTAGCAAGCCAAATCAGCAAGCGGGAGACCTACCCTTAAGCGAAAACCCTGCCTTTAGATCGCTGCTTGGCTGGGGCGAAGAGCATAGCGTCCAAATAAGCATTCGCAGCCTATGAAACAGGTGGATATCGAGCATCTTCTGCCCTTGGTGGAAAAGCCTTCCCGCTATATTAACCACGAACTGAACGCCTGCCACAAAGATTTTGACAGAGCGGAAGTGCGTTTTGCCTTTGCCTTCCCCGATGTGTATGAGCTTGGTATCTCGCATCTGGGCTTGAAGATACTGTATAGTATTGTCAACGGACTCGGCTTTGCCATGGCTGACCGTGCCTACCTCCCTTGGACAGACCTCAGTGCACTGATGCGCGAGGAAAGGATAAGCTTGTTCGGTTGGGAAAGCAGAATTGCGCTGGATGCTTTTGATGTGCTTGGCATTACGCTGCAAAGCGAGCTTAATTTTACTAATGTGTTGGAACTGATAGATTTGGCAGGCATTGATATCCACAGCGAAAAACGCGGTGAAGCTGATCCTATCGTTATGGCAGGCGGTCCCTGTGCTACCAATCCGCTGCCCCTAATTCCTTTCATAGATGTGTTTTATATCGGCGAAGCGGAAGAAGGCATCATTGAAATAGCACAGATACTTCGCGAGTATAAATCACGCAATGAACGCCTGTTACAACTTTCCAGGCTGGATTGTTGCTTTGTGCCTGCGCTAAACACACAAGAGACAAGCATTAAGAGCCGTA
>CAYSGM010000044.1:0-5849 GCA_964430595.1 uncultured Candidatus Cloacimonas sp. | reverse complement strand
TGCAACACAAGCCACAGTTGCTTTCATGGCAACTGGCAACGCACAACCGCTATGTGGCGGAGATAATGCGCGGTTGCTCAAGGGGTTGCCGGTTCTGTCACGCGGGTTACTTTTACCGTCCGGTGCGTGAACGAGCACCACAAGATATACTAAAAGACCTGCTTATTGAGACACAGGCTTCCGGTTGGGACGAAGCCGGGCTGATCTCGCTATCGAGCAGCGACTATTCGTGCATTCAGGACTTGTTGCTTAACCTGCTTGGCTCTGTTGATACCAATAAAACCCACATCTCGCTGCCCTCGCTCAGAGTGGACAGCCTGAGTGAAGAACTGGTTCAGGTGATGAAGAACTTAGGCAGAGAAGGCCTGACCATTGCACCAGAAGCCGGCTCTGAACGCTTGCGTATGGTGATAAACAAGAACCTGAGCGAAGCAGACATCATAAAAGGGATAGAGACCGCCATCAGCCTGGGCTGGCAGAAGATAAAGCTGTATTTCATGCTTGGTCTGCCCACCGAAGATGAAGCTGATATTGACTCGATAATTACCTTGATAGACAAGATTAACGTGATGGGGAAGAAGCGCTTACAGATAAACGTTACCCTCTCGCCCTTTATCCCCAAGCCGTTCACGCCCTTCCAATGGGCTGCGATGTTGGATAGAGACACTTTGCTAAACCGCGCCAGACGCATCAAGGAAGCTTTTGTAAAGCCCCGTAACATAAAGATAAAATACCATACCATTGAGACTTCCATCCTCGAAGCAGCCACCACCCGCGGCGACGAGCACATGGCAGACGTGATAGAGGCAGCCTGGAAACTGGGAGCGCGTTTTGATGCCTGGAGCGAATGCTTTGATTACTCATACTGGCAGCGTGCCTTCGCGCAGACGGGAGTGGACGTTAGCCAGTACCTGGCAGCAAGAGACCCAGAAGCACCCCTGCCCTGGGATTTTATCGATACAGCCACTTGTAAGGCATTTATGAAAGCGGAGTGGAACAAGGCACAGCAAGGCATCCAGACCCCTGATTGCCGCGAGATATGCTCGGTGTGCGGGGTTTGCGACGATACGGTTCAGACCCAGACAGCGGATAGCTCCAAACCCTACCCCACGGAAACATTGATTGATGCAAACACGGTAAGCACAAAGCTGGCAGAAAGCGGTTACAAATTGGTGATGGACACCAACCAAACCCCCAAGCAGTATCGCTATCGGGTGTTTTACCAGAAGGTGGGTTTGTTGCGCTTTATCTCGCATCTGGATTGGATGCGCATGCTTTTCCGCCGGATTGCCATTATAGACCTGCAAACGGTATTTACTCAGGGCTTTTCGCCTCATCCCAAGGTTAGCCTGTCACCACCGTTACCCGTTGGAGTGGAGGGCTTTGGGGAGTTCTTTGACATCTCTTTTTACGCACCATATCCCCCTGAAATGATTCTTAGCGAGTTCCGCAATACACACATTCCGGAGTTTAACCTGCTTAGCTGTGAAGCTATATCCGGTAAGGCTTTGTTGCCTGTTAGAGAGATAGTTACCCTTTCCCTGCCAAACGTGCTGCTTAGCTATGCCCAAACGCGGATAGATGAGTTTATCGCCCAAACAAGCTATCCCTACACGAAAAGCACCCCCACGCGCACCAAAAGCTATGACCTAAGCCAGATTATCCGGAGTATAGAGCTGAATGGCAATGACATACGCATTCTTAAGCAATTGGAAAGTCCTGCCTTATACGATATTCTCTCAGCTCTGTTTGCCTGGGACAAGAAGCAGCTTTACGCCATGCCTCTTAAGCGCATCAGTTTCGAATACTAGCGGTTAAACCCATGAGAACAGGCAAGATAATAGATATCCGCTGCCGATGCGGTTACACCTTGTTCCGCTATTTCAAAGCCGGTAAGGGACGCTTGTTAAAATGCCTGATCAGCCGTCTAACGGATGACTTTGTCGGTATTACCGGGGCAGCAACCTTTTCCCGTCCTTTATGCCCAAATTGCGCTAAGGAACTGGGGATAATCATGATGATCCACGGTGAACCGGCGTTAAAGCTCAACCAGGGGACGATCGAAAGCATACGCTTATAGCATGTATTGGCACACAATTTGCTTGTATATTATTAATCAATACATAACATTTAGCGGAGTAACTATGAAAAGAATGCTATTGGTCGTTTTCGCCTTTCTGTTTACCGTCTTGGGGTCGGTAAACATTCCTGCTGATATTGCGCAACAGCTTGCAACCGTTAAAGTTCAGCAATTGTATCCCAATCTTAGCCTTGGTGATAGTGAGCCTCTATATAACTCACAGCAAGAGCTTCTTGCCTATGTATATCACCTGTTGCCAACCGGTTACATGATTATCGGAGCAAGGGAAGAGCTTCCCCCTTTATATGCATATTCTGGTAGCTCGGATTATGTACCAACTGAATTTGGTAACCCTCTGGCAGATATTGCCATAGCAGATCTTGGCAACCGCTTGCAAGACGAGGCGGAGGCACAGCGTAACCGTGTAGCTTGGCAAAATGCCTACCAAACCTACCGCTTTGAACAGTGGCCTCCAGCGGGATATTCCACCACCGAAGGCTGGGTTAAGACGGTTTGGACGCAAGAATATCCATTCAATATGATGTGTCCGCTTGATACTGTCAATGGCAACCGCAGCGTGGCAGGATGCCCGGCTATTGCGATGGGGCAGATTGTTAACTATCACCAAACTTTGAATGGAACCAGGTTTAACGATACGGACGACTACTATCACAATTATGCCGGGCGTAATTACTGGGTGGATAACGACTTTGCCACTGTGGGCTTTCCTTCCTACCCACAGCTAAACAGCTATCTGGATGAAATCAACTATCGCTATCGTTATCAGCAGAACTTGAACGACAGCCTAGTTGCAGCCATTATTTTCGGGGTGGGGAGTGCATGCAAGCAGATTTATACCTCTTCCGGCTCCGGCACTTTCGGGGTTGACCAAGCTTATGATGCTTTCCTTAGATTCGGCTTTAACGATGCAGAACTGCTTACCGAAACCTCCCCTGATTTGTTCCCGCGCATTGCCCAGAACATTAAGGATGGCTTGCCGGTGCATTTCGCGGTGGTTACCCCCACCTGGGATTCCGGGCATAATGTGGTGCTGGATGGCTATAATGACAATAATTACTTCCATATGAATTTCGGATGGGGTGGAGCCAACAACGGCTGGCTTCTATTGCCACAACAAATGCCATACACCCTCACAGTGGTGGAAGGTGCGGTTGTGGATATCAAACCTGTTGAATATGTGCTTACTGTCCCAGATACTCTAAACTTCAGCCAGGGGTTAAACCAGGTATTGGAAGTATATAACCTTCAAAATGATACGGTTATAGTGGAGGATTTGTTGGTTGGCTCTGGTCTGGATGCGGTGGAATGGAGCATGTTACCTATGATTCCTCTCCCTGCTACAATACCTCCAAACGGCATGATGAGCTTCATGGTCAGCTTTAATTACGGTACTCCGGTTACTTCGGTTGATGGCAATTTGCGCCTGATCTTAAATAATTCCGCCGTGGATATTCCAGTTCGCTACGAAAGCAGTTCCGCGCTTGATGACCAGAACAGCGTTCCTTCCTTGGGGAAGGTGTCGGTTTATCCTAATCCCTTTTCTAGCAGGTGCAAGTTCAAACTTGCCAAGGTAACAGGGCAAGCCCTTAAGCTGGAAGTGTTTAACATAAAAGGGCAGAAACTGTATACTGAGGAGATAATCCCCAATTCTTCAGTGATGGATTTCACCTGGAACGGGACAGATAGCAAGGGAATAGACCAAGCCAGCGGATTGTATCTCTACCGGGTAACAGACGGTAAAAGAAGCAGCTTCGGTAAGCTACTTAAGTTAAAGTAGCAAGCCCCCATACCCCTCTTTTCCTCCCCCCTTGCTTGCCGAAAGGGAGCTAAACCAGAGTTCATCGGGGGATAAACGGGCTTTTGCCCGATCAACTCCCGGTGAACCCAGGTTCGAAACAGGTTCGGAAAGCAAGGGCGATGCAAGAGGTATGGAGAATCACCTTAGCAGAATATTTGCCTTGACATGTGCAATGTATCAAGCATATTAGGAATCAGTATAATCCGGGAGGATTTGAATGAAGCAGCTATTGTTAATCCTGTTAATGGCTTTGTTGTGTGTGTTGCCCTTAAGTTCGCAATCTTTTTACAGCGATGATTCGGAGTTTATTGATTACTCTGTCCCAGAACTCGCCGAGCTTATTGCAGCAGGCGCGGATGTGGATGAAGAGAATTATTACGGCACATCTCCCATTATGTTCCTGGCATCCATGAACGCCGAAACAGAGAAGATCATGATGCTACTTGATGCCGGAGCAGACATCAATCATGTTGATTATGGCGGTTTGAATGCCCTAATGCTGGCTTCCGGCGGCCAGGCTTCGGCGGAGTTGCTAACCTTCTTGTTAGCTAATGGAGCAGAGCCGAATGAGATTGACGAAACCGAACAAAATGCGCTGATGATTGCAGCGGCAAGTAAAAGACCGATAGAGATTTACCGGGCTTTGATTGACGGCGGAGTGGATCCAAGCATGGAGGATACTTACGGTAACGACACTTTGAAGCATGCCCTGATGAACAACGCGGAGGCGGAGATTATTGATCTCCTCATTAAATCCGGGGTAGATGTTAAAGTGGTGAACTTTCTGGACAAAACAGCTCTTATCATCGCTGCCGAGAGTGTTTCTGATCCTGCGATCATAGGATTGCTGATAAAGGCGGGTGCATCCATAGCCGGGGAAGATAACGAAGGCAGAACTGCTTTGTTTTGCGCTGCTTCAGCCAATACATCCGTGGCCGTGCTTTCCGAATTGATCAGGCAGGGCGGGGATGTGAACGATACCGATATTGCAGGGACTACGGTTTTGATGTCCGCAGCCTATAATAACTATAATCCGGAGATTATAATGACTCTTCTGGATAAGGGCGCAAACGCCAAAGCTAAGAATTCAGAGGGTCAAACTGCGTATGATCTGTTCATGGATAGTTATGATAAAAGCGGTTGGGAAGAGAAACATATTAAGCGCTTAAAGAAGGCTTGTTCCAAATAGGATGTTCAAACGGCATAAGTAATTATGCCGTTTTCGTAATCACAAGGTAAAGAGAATGGTTTGATTTTGTCAACAAAGCATTCTTGACCAATCAATATTCCATTTGACAGAAACACTAACATCCATAAAAAGCCCCTACACATTATGGAATGTAATCACACCGCATTCCCTGCCCCAATTGTTAGAGGTATTATGTTATGATCGCTATACCAGCATTATGGTTTGTTGCACCTATTGGTGCAATTCTGGCGTTGGTTTTCGCTATGGTTTTCTTTTATCAGGTAAAGGCTCACGATCCCGGGACTGCCCTGATGCAAGAGATTGCAGGATATGTTCGTGAAGGTGCTTTTGCTTATTTGAAGCAGCAATACAAGGGTGTTATCCTCTTCTTCATTGCTGCCTTTATTGTGTTTCAGATAATGGCTTGGGGCTTGCATGTCCTACATTGGCTGGTGCCCTTTGCATTCCTGACAGGTGGTTTCTTCAGTGGGTTAGCCGGTTATATCGGGATGAATATGGCTACTCTGGCTTCCAACCGCACCGCTCAGGCTTGCACGATTAGCTTGAACAAAGGCTTGAAGGTTGCTTTCCGTGCCGGTGCAGTAATGGGACTGACTGTAGTTGGGCTTGCCCTGATTGATATCACTATATGGTTTTACGCCTTGAATCGCGCAGGTGTGCCACTGCAAAGCATCACAGTGATAATGCTCAGCTTTGGCATGGGCGCATCCACACAAGCGTTGTTTGCCCGTGTCGGCGGC
>CAYSGM010000043.1:0-20418 GCA_964430595.1 uncultured Candidatus Cloacimonas sp. | reverse complement strand
TCTTGATACTCATTACTCGTAATGTACTGGTGCTTAAAACAAAGGTGCAGCCATACCTCCGTTTCCATTTCTTCACCTAAAGAATCGCTTAGTTTGCTTACAAATGACTTTGGATAAATCTTCTTAGCCCACGCTTCTGCGATGTTTGCAGCAACAGAACGAGATGATCTTCTGATTTGATCTGTCAGGGCGTACTTCTCCTCGTGAGGAAAAGCACGGCTTAAGTCAAAAACTCTGCACGCTGCCGAGAACGCCTTCTGATACACTATCAAATCGTGGAAATTCTTAATCACACTCAAATCTATTCACTTCAAACTCAACTGAGAACTGATAACTATCTACTTCCAACTGCCATAACTGCCAACTGTCTACTGCAAACTGAATCACTGTTTCCCCCCTCTCTCTCCATCTCAAAGTCTCTCTATCTCTACAGCTCACAGTCCCCTCTTCCCCATAACTCTCTCATAGACCTTCACTATCCTATTGGCAACGCTTTCTGAATCAAGTTCAAGCTCAATAAGCCGCTCTCTACCATCTGTTTCACCTTTAAAGAACAGAGATTTCTCTAATTTATTAGCAATGTTGGCTGGTTCTTGAGAAGTTACATAACAACCATCAACCTCTTCTAGAAGCCAGCGTACATCACCAACATCTGTGCAAACTATTGGAGTTCCGCATGCCATTGCTTCTTTGACAATATTCGGAGAACCTTCCCATTTCGAAGTGAGTAACAAGGTATCGCTAGCATTCAAATAGATTGGTATATGCTCATGAGGAACGCTTCCGAGAGTGATGAGATGGCAGTTCTCAGTTGTCAGTTGTGAATTTTCAGATAGAAGCAACTCATAAGTTTGTCTTGCAAGAGTATAGTTTTTTACATCCCGGTCGGGATCAGCACCGAAGAGAATATAGAGCTTACTCATGTCCCAGCCAAGTTTCGTTCTGCAATCATCTCGAGGAAGATATTTAAAGACCCCTAAGTTTATTCCATTAGGGATAATCTCAGCACTATCGACCCTTAGACTTCTATGCATATCATCCGATTTAACAATTGTTGCGTCCCACAGATATTTTGTAAAGTATCGAACAATACTCAACCAAAGTCTGGCACCTTTTACATCGCTGCCCATTAAAGACTCGACAATGGGTATCTTCTTGCCTATGGCCGCTAAAACTGTCACAAACCCACAAAGAGAGTAATGAGCGTGAATCACGTTAGGACTCATTAAACTAATCTCTCTTCTTAAGATCGGAGCATTTCTCAAGTACCCCATAATGCCCTTGCCTCTTACCCCAAAGAAAACAACATCCATTCCTTCTTCAATTAGCGACTTACCCTGCGCCAATACTATGGGAGATATGCTTCTATTGCCGCTGCTTACAAACAAAACCCTCATACAACCCACACATGTAGCAGAAACATCAGCTGAAAAAATCCACCGTCCGTTCCAATCCTTGCTTGAAATCGACTCTCACCTCATAGCCCAGCAATTCTTTCGCCTTCTCGATCTCCGCCAGTGAGTGCTTCACATCCCCGGCTCTGTCTTTCTCAAACTTCGGCTCAATCTTCTTCCCCAATATCTCATTGATCATGTTCACCAGATCAATTAGAGTATAGCACTCGCCACAAGCGATATTGATCACTTCACCGGCTGCTTTAGGTGCCGTACAAGCCTGAATATTCGCCCATACGTTGTTTTCCACAAAGGTAAAATCGCGGGATTGACTGCCATCGCCATAGATCACCGGCTCTTTATCCGCCATAATCAGCTTGATAAACTTCGGGATCACTGCACTGTATTGACTGGTGGGATCCTGATTGGGCCCGAACACATTGAAATAGCGCAGCGCCACAGTCTCAAGACCATAGATCTGCGAAAAGATCTGGCAATAACGCTCCTGCGCGTATTTGGTAAGCGCGTAAGGTGATAAGGGATTCACCGGCATACTCTCCACCTTGGGCAGAGTCTCACTATTACCATAGATGGATGAGGATGAAGCGGTGATAACTCGCTTCACGCCAAATTCCTTCGCCGCTTCCAGTATGTTCAGCATGCCCAAGATATTCACATCATTGGAAGTAATGGGATCATTAATCGAGCGCGGCACCGAGGGCAAGGCCCCCTGATGCAGGATGTAATCCACACCCTTCACCGCGGATCTCACGATATGAAAACTACGCAGATCACCCTCGATCATGGTCAGATTCTCGTTCTTCATCAGAGGCAGGATGTTCTCCCGCTTACCTGTGGCAAAATTATCCAGTACTACTACTTGCTGCCCTTGTTTGAGCAGCTCCGATACGATATTTGAGCCGATGAAGCCGGCCCCACCTGTTACTAAATATCTCATGTGTTTCCTTTGTCTCACGCAGATCACGCAGATTGCGCAGATTCAGTTTTCCAGTTTATTTCTTAGCTCTGTATTGGTTTTATCGTTGGCAATACGAACTATACTTTTAGCGATTGAATCTGAATTAAGGTTAACAAGGAAGCCCAAGGGTTTTCGCGTTAATTTGAGATAACTGATCAATTGTTTATGATGTACGGGCAAAAGCAGCTCAACAGACTTTAATTCCAATACAACTAAATCGTTTACCAGTATATCCAATCTTTGCTGTAGCCCTAACTCGATTCCCTTATACAATACTTGGAATACCACTTTACTTTCAGCTTTCAGCCCACGTTTTTTAAGCTCTATCATCAAAGCATGTTCATATATATAGATTCGAGTAAACCAAGTCCCAACTCATTATAAACATCAAAGATGGCTCCTCGTATCCGATAACTCAACTCATATAAGGTCATAATCTCATCTTTTAAATCTGCGTAATCTGCGCAATCTGCGTGAAACCACTTATCTCTTCCACTAAATCAATTCCCCGCTTCCAAACTTCCAAATCTTTAAAGCTCTTCATATCTCCATATCCTGAAAACGCTAAAACTTCCTCAATCTTTGTTTCATTATCATCCAGTAAATGGCTCAATACATCATTGAGTGCAATTTTTGCTTTACCGAATCTAATCTGAGATTCTAGTAAGGCATAGATACCTATTTCGACCCCAGCTTGTTGCAAGGACCTATTCTGGGCTTTAACGATGGGCGACATTTCGCCATCAAGGCGGTTTCCGCTGCTAAGTGATAGTATTTTCATATCGGATGTTTTCTATGGGTTGGAAAGTGGTTGTTTTACCTTTCACGGGAACTCGGCAACTATTGCTCTCTTCCAGTTACGCCGCAATATGACGCGTTGGTCAAACATTAGAACCAGCTGATACATATGTAGTTATACACGCTGCAGATTAGATGCTTAAATGGCATAAAACAAGCTCAGATCAAGGGAAAATAAGAGTAAAAAGTGAGGTCGTCAGTGTACATTATAGAGGGTACTTGTTTGCCACCTTAATTCCTCCTTAATTTAATAAGTGTGGATATAAGGAGGAAGGCAGGAAAGAGACTGGCGATATGGACCCATGAGCCTCGCACCCGCAAAAATAAGACCTGAACACTAAAACTACGATAAAAGGAGACAAAAATGAAAGTAAAGATGAAGAACTGCAGCCCCTGTTTAAGAGGGAAATTGGATGGACTGGTATATTACAGCAGCAAAAACACAAACAACGCCTACGCAAGACGTTATGTGAAGCCAAGGTTACAGAAGTAAATAAGAAGCTAGGCTTAGCTACCAAGCATCTATGCGCGATGAATGTGCCGGATGAGTTTATGAATGAACTGAAACGGTATGTTCGGCCTTATAATGCGGACATATCAGAAGATGAGAAGCCAATACTAAGCAGCCATAAACTCTTGATCAAACTGATGTATGCTCAAGCTAAGGCATTGGGTATCGACATTTTGGTCTTGAATTGGGAAATGGTAGAAAGTCGAAACTTGCCCTGCAGGAGTGTTAAGATGCCATTGAGGCGGGGTTGTTGGCAGAGGTGAAAGGGATGTGAACTAAATATTAAACGATTTGCTGCCCTCCATCACTTAGCCAAGCCATGGATGGCAAGCCAATAGCATAAAGACTGCGCATCATCATAGGCATTTGATCCCTTTA
This sequence comes from uncultured Candidatus Cloacimonas sp., assembly GCA_964430595.1. Classification (GTDB taxonomy): domain Bacteria; phylum Cloacimonadota; class Cloacimonadia; order Cloacimonadales; family Cloacimonadaceae; genus Cloacimonas. The sequence goes on along the minus strand of CAYSGM010000043.1, from coordinate 16,358 downwards.
ACCCGCCTATGTTAAAGCTACAGTTTATCTTTTCCTGGGCCAGCATGTTTTGGAAGAGAGCAACAGTATCTTTGGTTGAAAAAGCATCTTTGTGGGCATTTTTCTCTCTCTGCAGCCTGGCCATCAGAATACGGAAGCCACCAAAGAAAGAGAGGGTATCTGCCATGGTGTATCCTCTCGCTGTTGGATAGTAAATCAAGGGCTTATAGTTTCTCTTCACCAAGGTGGCATAGAGGGTACCACTATTTATTTGCATGGCTTTGGTAGCAGGCTGAAAAGGGTATAGCTGGCCTGCATAAAAGGTGCTGAGCCAGGTCTTCACAAAATCATAATCTGTAAAGGGAGAATAACACAAAGCGTAGTCGTTATAACTACTGGCCTCGTTGCCAAAGTATCTGCGCAGATTTATCTCAAAACGAAAAGCGACAAATCTTTCTGATGCAGAGACATAGATAGAGAATTGATCTTTGAGCGAAACCATCCTGTATAATAGTTCGGACAACAGCTCTTTGTTATCATGATCGGGCAAAAATGCTTTCAAAAAGGTCTGTAGGCTCTTGTTCAGGTAATCCAGTTCAAAGTTAGATTCCAGACACTTTAGTGCTACTTGATTCAAAACTATGTTGCCTTTAGGCTTACCGACCTTGAACACTTGATCTCCAAAAATACCACTGATCTGATGCTGAGAATGCGCCCCCATCTGTTTAAGAGCATAAAGATAGTGGGTTCTTTTGTAGTTTCTGGTACCTGATGAGAGCTTGATCGTATCCTTGACAGCAGCGATAAAGTCATTGTCCAGATAAGTATGATCCAAACCAAAGGGACGATAGCGGAAGGACTCCTTGCGACTGATGAGCTGGGGAATGGTGACGTCAGGTGCATCATTAGCACCGAATGAGTAACAATAAAGACGCTTTCTTGCTCGAGGAAGCAGGTAGGAAAGCACCACGCGGCTATCCCAACCTCCGGTGATAGAGCACGATAGAGCATCGTCCACTTGAGCGATGCGGGAAATGGCTGCCTTTAAACCTTGGTCAATAGCATCAATACTATGTTTTTTGCTGAGTGAATCTTTGCCATATTCTGATGTCATTTCCCAATACTTATCTGTAGCGACTTTGCCTTTTTCGACCTTAATCAGGCTGGCATTGGATAAAGTGCAAACACCCTGAACGTAGCTATGCTCGGAGATGACATAGCCAAAGTACAGATGCTCTATCAAGCTGGCAAGATCAGCTTGGGGCAACTGAATAAGACCGGAGTTTACTATGGAGCCAAGCTTGGAAGAAAAGATCAAGTATTCTGTACTTTGGCCATGATACATTGGATAGAAACCAAACCTATCATTTCCCAGAATACACTCCCGCTTATTTACATCATAGATAAACAGATTAAAGCTGCCTCGGAGGTGCTTAAACACCTCCTTGCCCAGCTTTATATACAGCTGACCTACTCTGGCTAAAGCACTTGCACCTTTGGGAAAGTTCTCATCTTTCACCAACCCGGCAGCCGTCTGTTCGTCAATAAAACAAAAGCCATCCAAGGCACTGATGATGCCATGTTCTTGGTCGTAGTAAAAGTTGGCTTCCGGGCTTGATCTTGTTTGAGAAACAACCGAGATAAAAACATTTTCATCGTGGAAGGTCCTGTGTTCTTGGGTTACTTCCGCCTTAATGCCGGCTATCATCCGCTCAAAGATTGATGTATCCCTGATCAAGCCATCAGGATTTAGAGCTATTATACCTGAAATGCCTGCCATTTTTCAATTCCTTTTGTTATTTATTATATACATACAGAATGATAAAAAAAAAGGTGGGAGCTTATTGTTAAGTAAGGTATCAGCTACTATTTACCGGAGGCCAAGCTTATCGCTAAATCCAGCCGCAAGTCATAAGACTCATTGGTGTTAAATTTGCCTTCCTCAAACACCCAGGAACCATCTTGAAAAATATATCTACCTGCCCTGCCATCTACTTCTAAGATATGGTCCATTTTATGACCAAAAATTGCCTGAATTTCGTTAATAAGGTATCTGTCTCCATGTTCAAATACATCGAAAGCAGCAGAAACGATGCCGTGCTTTTCAGCTATATCTTTGATGCAAGTAAGTAGCCTTAAAGGCGGAATGGCATAGCCCAGGTTTTTGGCACCGCTGGCCTTATCCCCCACCTTATACTTTTTGTAAGCAAAATAGGATTCTCCAAAGCGGGCAACTCGCCATTCAAAGCTATGCTCGATATACTCCTGAAATATCACAAAATCCCTTTGCCTTTTACCAAAACCTTGGGCATAGTACTTCAGTTTCTTCTTGAAATAATCTGGACTGGCAATGGCTTTTTTAAGCCAGCTGTTGGGATTTCCCACCTTGGTATTGGGACCACTGCGTTTTTGAATCCCTTTTCCTCCAAATGCTTGTCTTACATACTTGGACGCACTCACCTGGTCCCGTATTATTTTCACTCCAGAACTGGCTGCTCCAATTGAGGTTTTGGCAACAATTGGATATTTGCATTGAAAGATAAAAGATCGGGCTTCATCTTTGTGGCTTATCACCCAAGTTTTGGGATGATCTATCTCGGCTATTTGTAAAAAAGCGGCGAGGCTCTTCTTATTTTCATATATAAAGCACTCAAAGAAGCTTGGGAAACAAGGGATTTTTAGTACACGACATATATGATACAATCTCTCATCGTATATGGCCTTGTATACTTCAAATCGTCCCGGGGGCCTCAATAGACACAGGTCGTAATTCCCGTTTTTGATCTTTTCTATGGCTCCGAGAGAACATAAATCTATCACATCGGCCTCTATACCTCTTTTTTGACAAGCCAGCAGCCACTTATCGCCACTTTCTATGTCTTCATTTCTTAAGATCGCCACTCTCATATCATTTTATCCTTTCATAACCTAAAGAAACTCAGTTGATAGCTTTGGGAAAAATTCTGATGATGTTGAAACTAGGGTTCTTCGTGCAGTAGTTCACAATCTCAGATGTAAAATCACCAAACAAAGTGCCACTGTGTATCTGATAGTGACTGACACCATTCCTCCAGCAATTCACATCCAAGAGCTGCACCTCTCCACTTTCTGCCACAGTAAAATCCAAAGCCAAGAGCCTGCCGTAATAGGATTTACTTGCTATCTTCTGAGCGGCAATCACTGCTTCTTTATAATATGGAGCAACTTCCATCTCACTAAAAACAATTCCATTGAAAGCTGGATATGCATTACCATTATTGTCATAAGCCAATTCAGACAGCCTTCCATCTCCATGAATGTAAAGAGATACGCCGCCCTGGTTGTCATGATCAAGATAAGAGCCCTTTTTGCCTATCCTTAGCAAGGTATGCAACACATTAATGGAGTCATCGACTACAGACCTATACACCAAAATTCTTAAGGTATTATTTGAACTGGGATTGAAGTCCTGATAAAATGAGTGCTGACGAACAGTTTCTTGGATCACAAAGTCATGTGAAAATGACCTTAAAAAGGAATAATTAAACTCAATTCTATCACACTTATAGCTCTTCGAATCACGCTTGAATAGAAATATCGACTGTCCGCCTCCTGAATCCAAAGAGGCTTTCAATATAAAGCTTTCCACCCCCTTCAATGCTTTCAGAACCCCTTCAAAGCCACCAATTCTCTGGTAATCCAAGTTATAATAATGTCCATTGATCCTACGCGCATATATCAAAGGATGGCTTACCTCTTTAAAAAACAACTCATAAAAGTTTTTATCCTTCAGGGTAGAGACCATTAACCTATGGTTCAAGGTGGGTTCAATAATCAGATAATACGGCCAGTGAGGCATATAGGTTTCGCTTGCAATCCCATTTACTGAAAAGAAATAATCAAACCACCCCAGATCACTTTTGTGAAGCCAGTGTGAGTTGTTGGATAGCACCTTTTCTCTAAGGGGGTGTGATTTTAGCGCATTTTTGGATTTCAAGTTATCCAACTTATCAGCCAAGTTTTTGCGATGATTTACATAGCTTCTGTAGCTATAGACTTTGGAAATCATGCTTTCAATTACATTCATTCAGTACACCTTATGGGTATATTTACTGCCACATCATCAGAGGACATGGTTAGTATTGATGTGCTTCTGCAGATCGTTCATGGTTCCTATCCACAACAGGCCTTCAGCTCGCTTTTGGGCACAGTATGCAAATATCTTGGGCATCAACAGGGTAAATGCTTCTTTACTTGATGCTGGATGAAACCACATATGAGCTAGCGTGTTGCGCTTAATAGCCTTATCAATTGACTTTTTAAAATAAACAAACTCTTCCTCTATTGTCCAGCCGGGATGAGGCAGGGCTATACATGGCCCAGTGGGACTAACCAGTAAACCTGAAGAATCACGATATGGATAGCCAAGCTCATATTTACCCACCCGTCTCCGGTATATTTTGATACCATGCTTTGCCAAAACGGGTAAGTTGCCCACTGTTCCGCCGGGGAAAGCGATAGACTTCAGTTCTAACCCCATTTTATCAGCCTCTCTCATGCAGGCGACGAGCTCATCATCCAAAACCTGAGGGGGACAGTTTTTATCTGAGCAGTCGATATGAGAAAAAGTGTGACATGCTATCTCATGCTTGATTTTGCTTGCCAATATCATTTTGATGAGATCAGGAGCATACCACTCGGGATCATCCTCCAGGGACGAATAAGGATCATGATCAAACCAGTCACCCTCGGTGAAACGCCAATGGTCATCCATATAGGGAAGCCTTGCCATCCAGTCATGATCACCTTTGCTGCATTTTTCTAAAAACAAATGCCCCACAGTAGCCCAAGTAATGGGAATATTGTAATCATCTGCACACTGCAGGATAATCGGGACGTTCGCCCTTTCGCTCCTGGCATATGCCATAGGATCCTTGGTGGTTTTTGAATAGCGAACCGCCCAAGCAAGTTCAAAATCAGCGGTAAAAATGACCCCTCCCCTTATCGACTTGGAAAACTTCTTCTCCGCCGGTATAGAATCTGGCAACACATAGGGAAAGGGCATGAACCGACCGAACTTACGTTTGATCAGTTTTTTTAACGGTTTAGTAATCTTTTGATTCATGATGCTGCAACACTATAGAAGCCTGATAGCAAGCATTAGTCTGTTATTGCCCACAAATTACCTGCTTGACAATTTTGTCATATTCGCTCAACATCCTGCTCACACTGAACCTGCTGTTGGCAATTTTATACGATTCATCTGCCATATCTTTTCTTAGGCATTCATCCTGCAAAAGTTTCTTGATAGCTTCATATAGCTGCTGAATGTTCTTATATTCAAATAGGATTGCATTTGAGCCCACGATCTCTGAGGTACCTCCTGTATCCGAAGCAATCACAGGGAGAGCCATGTACATTGCCTCCAAGATGGCATTAGAGCAACCTTCCCCTTTAGATGAGTGGATAAAGATATCAGCTTGGTTCAGATAGGTCTCAGGGTCGCTCACCCTGCCTAAAAGATTTATCACTTCGGAAAGCCCCAATTCCTTAATTCTTTGTTCCACCTCAATTCTCAGAGGCCCTTCACCTACAATAGAGTACTGGAACTTGAGACCATCATCTCTGATTTTTTTAAGAGCCTCTAACACGGTAAAGTAATCCTTAACCGGCACCAAATTGGCGATGGACAGCAGATTGAGCACTTTACTGGATCCTTCCTTGGACTCTTGTTTCCAATTAGCTTTATCAAACTTGGGATCAATACCGTTATAAAGCACGTAGCCCTTTTCAATCCCATTTGCCTTTAGACCCGCGTAGGAATTTGCTACCACATAGCGGGACCTCTGCAATAGCCATTTTCTAAAATGGCCATGAAATGACTCTTTGAAGATGCCATGGCGAATGCTGCCATTGACAACCTTAGTCCTTTTACCGCTAACGGCAAAGGATGCCAGAACATAAGGGAGTGGCGCCCAAGCGTAGATGAGATCCGGCTTTTGAACACGCAAGATAGACCTGATCTCAAACAGCCTACCGATGAACTTTTTACTTTTAAGGGTCTTTATCTTGTTGGGATCCTCCAAATAACCTGTAGCTCTATCATGAAAAGAACAGATGATATTTTGAGTCTCATCTGAATGATTCACGATGGTAGCTAACTGACGCTCTGCACCTCCACGACCTAAGGAAGTAATGAGATGGATGATGGTAGGTTTTCTCATATAAAATGAGCCATGATAATTAAAACGAGCCATGATAATAGAGAGATAATGCTTGTATAGAAAATTGCAGGTTATCGCTTACATCTTTGCATTCTTATAGGGCGAGTCGAGATCTATATGGGGTTGCTTAATATCTGGCATATTCAAGGCGTCAACCAGCTCAAGATATTCAGGGATGTACGATCCATCATGCCATTTCAATTGTAAATCCCAGTATCCTGTTGAGAACTCAGGATAATCCCCATATGTGTAGCTCATCTCTATAAGGGATGGTTCGTGATTCTCATCATAGATAAAGTCATAGGCCATAGATTGAAATCCAAGTTTTTGTGAAATCGCAAAGCCTATTTCAACAAATCTCATATCGATTTTTTCCCTGCTCATATCATAGTGGTTACTGCCGCTTGCTCTAAAATCATTCTTCCTTACAAACCTCCTAAAAGCAAAAGCGCGAGACCCAACTATCGTAACACGTGTGTCCCACGCATTGTCAGGCAGATACTTCTGGAAGTACACATAGTTTTTATGTCTTGTGTAGTTTGAGTATCCCGATATTCCAAGGAGCAATCGACGATAAAAGGGCTTTGTTAGATATTTTGCAATTTTTGTAGTGTCGTAGTTAAACGCTTTGAATTTATTGGGTAAATCAAAGTAATGTGGGTGTATCCCAGAGCTAAATGCCTTTTCAATTAGACCTTTGGCCTGTTTGAATTTCGTAATCTTTTTTACATTTACTGATCCAGCGCCACCCTTCAGTTTAAATATTACCGGGTAGTTTGTTCGCGTTGCCCATTCAAGAGCTTTGGCTCGATCCCAAAATATATATGATTCAATCACAGGGTATCCCATACTGTGCAATAGATAATATTGCTTGACCTTGTCGTCATAGTGCCATACTGTATTATAATCTGGGAAGCACCTAACTCCCAAAAACTTGTTGATGACGGGTATAATTTGAGCTGCAAGTGCCAGATCATCATCTGTCTGGGCTATCTTGGCCATAAAGACATCAATTCTCTTTACATCATTCCAAAAACCAGGGTCATTTATATCAAGATCAATGTATGGTATGTCATTATGATCAAGTATTTGTTTATAGACATCCAACATAGAACGAACCGTACCCCTAAAAGGCTTAAGTATCCCTACCAACATTCTTTTTCTCCTCTTGTATTCTGATGGTGGTAATTAATTTGTAACGGTGAGATTCGCATCTAATCAGGTTCAGAAGAGATGCGTCTGTTCTTTTTCTTATGTAGTTTGGCAACAAGCCAAATCTTATCATCAGCCTCATTATTCTGGGCGGTCGCAATATGCCCATCATAGTCTTGGTTATCAGAGATTGGCATAATGCGTCCCATTTAGAAGCTAAAACTTCCGGATTCGCTATCACTTGGTTTAATGGCACTATTGTGCCCTTAAACTCTTCATCTTTAACAAAGTCTATGACACCTGTTTCCATGCAATAACGGGTCATAAAGAAATCAACTTTAAGCCTATCTTCTATATTAATAGCAGCCACTAAGCCTTTATACCAGCTATCGCTATTGCCGGCTTCAGGGAAAAAGAAGTTTCCCAAACTGTAGGCTATAGGCTTGCCCTTATATTCTTCATATCCAGACACAATATGTGAATGATGACAAATTACACAGTCTGCACCAATATCAATCATGAATCTTGCATACTTTTGCATCTCTGGAGTTGGGTAAGGATATAATTCCACTCCGCCATGAAACTGAATGATGACAAAGTCTGACACATGCTTAGCTTGATGAATATGAGAAAATTGAATTGCAGGATCAAGCGCATTAGCGGCCACTCCACACCTCAGGTCTGTAGAAAACTCATTTTCCGTAAAACTAAGCAGACTAACCCTTTTGTTGTTTATCTCAATGAGCTCGTATTCTTTCCCATATTCACCGGTTAGGCCAAAGTGGATAATGCCCACATCATCCAATGCTTCACAGGTATCTTCAATACCCTCGTGAGTATAATCTAAGATGTGGTTATTGGCAAGGCTGCAAATGCTGATTCCAAGCTCTTTCATCAATGCTACACTATTTGGTGGAGCTTTTAGATGGGGCCCGGATTTTACGATTTTTTGCTCAGATTCTGTTATGGGGCATTCTAAATTTACAGCACGAAACTGAGCTTGCTCCATTAACCTCTTTAGCTCCGGCCCAACCCTTAGTTTAGAATTGGCTCCTGCGTTATAAGGGCAAAAATCACCAAATAATAGTATGTCAATACTCGATAATTGCTCTAAGTCTGAATGAATTGTCATTTTCTAAGTGATTCCTTCTTAAGATTATGAAACCCCATGTCTCCTAAACCCAAAAAATACATTACTGCCTCCCTAAGGATGGGTAGTAAATCCCCGATCCATAAAGGATCCTCAAGGATCTGATCCTGCTCGAGTTTTCCTATAGGGCAGAAATCGCCCAATACATTAATTCTGATACTCACTATTGTCACTCCTGGTTAAACAAAGATATCTCATGAGAAAGCCTCCCAAATGTGCTCTCCAGCGAATAATGTGCTTCGGCAAATGATCGCGCAGATTTCGATAGATAATTGTATTTGTCTGAGTCTCTGAGAATATCCATCACTCGATTAATAATCCCCTCATCTGTATCTACGATGAAGCCTTGTTGACCATGCTCCATTCCGGTACTCTGAAGGGCATTTGTAGTGCCAACAATAGGTATTCCCAATGCCAATACTTCGACAACTCGTCCTCGGAACCCGGATCCAGTCTCCAAGGGCAATACAAGGCATTTAGTGCGAGCTAAGTACTCTCTGGGTAAGTACTCTCTGGGATCGTCTACGTAACCGGTTATCACAATATCGGGGGGAGTCTCTCTCGAATACAAATCAAGCGGAAGTGAATTACCAATGACATATAGCTTTAGATGCTGAACATGCTCCTTCAAACGCAGATAAATGTTTGTTAGTAAACGATTCAGCGCTTTGCGATTGAACTGATTTGATAATGATCCATAAAAACAAATGGTAGTTTCAGGTTCCTCGGCATTTCTATAATCCATGTAGCCGGATAAGCCCTGTTTTTTCACCGTAACATTTATTCTCAGCTTTGAGTTCCAATCCTAAATTATTCGCTTCTGTTTGTCTGAATTGACAATCAACAAGTCACAAAGCTCAAAATACTGCCTTTGTTTTTTCATGCCATACTTAAACTCAGTTGGATCTAATTGAAACTACAGTCGTGACAGGCAAATCGTGGGTCAATACAATAACAATCGCCCCAAAAACTCCCTTAACTTCATGCCCCCTGCCAAATATCGAGAAAATTATGAAAACAATATCGATAACAAATGTGTCACTTTACAAGTGGTGTAAAAATTGAAACAGGGTCAAGTCCATTCATCACTCAAGGTACCGTCAAAAGCAACTAATCCAGTCAACTGTGAAGGAGACTTCGTTCATTCATTTAAAAGATTTTGGGCTAAGTGATTCTTTATGTAAAGAATAGAACCCCTTATCACTTATACCCAGATGATATTTAATTGCTTCCTGATAGTATCCGTATTGCATAAATACATTCATAAAGGGCTTCAGAAGCACCTTAATCAGCACTATTGAAGCTGGGTTCTCCTTACGATAAACAGACCGATTTGAGTATATGATATATATGGTGTACACTAGCATAAAATATTTTGTTAAACTAAAGACCAAGGATACCATGAATGAAAGAGAAAGAACAGCAGTCCTAATAATTTGCCTCTTTGAGGCCCTTTTAGCTCTATCAAAATAGGCGTTATCGCCATCAAGTTTTGATAACTGGAAAAGTGATTTGCCAGTTAGAGAGGATCTTTTCAAAAAGCTGTAGACATTTCCAAAGCCATCAGTATGAAATCCCATAGTTATCTCAGTACACCATATCTTATATCCTGCATTAATAAACCGAAAACCCATTTCAGATTCTTGTCCCCTAATGATGCGTTCATCATAGCCATTGATACTAAGCAAAGCATGTTTTTTATAAGTCGCACCTGTTGAAGTAAATATCGTGAAGCCTTCTTTACGAGAAAGCCCGCTATCAGCAAGACGGTTTATCTTGTTTAGTGGACCCTTTCCGACCTCAATGTGTAATCCAGTAACAGCTTGAACATGCTTTTCTTCAAAGATTGATACTACTCTTCTAAGATAGTCCTTGTCAATCGCCATGTCCCCATCAATAAAATGGACAATATCATGCTTGGCTTCCATCAAGCCTCTGTTGCGGTTCCGCCCAGCACTTGGATATCTATCTTCCAAGAAGCATTTATCTGTATAATTCCGAGCTATACTCAAAGAATCATCACTAGAACCACTATCAACGTAGATAACTTCAATCCTATGCATTGGATAGTTCATACTTTTAATGGCGGTGAAAGTCTTATCTAGGTTATCGGCCTCATTATAGCCGATAACTACAATCGAAACAAAGGGATATTCATCACGGGCTTTATCCTTCCCACAATCATTCATAATCGCTCCAAATCGTTAAATAAACTCAACAACTTCCTCGAAGTGTTTATATCTAAACACTGCAAAACGTTCATGCCCGGCTTCTCATTGACCTCGACAATTACCGGACCATCTTGGGTTATGGCAACATCCCAGCCTAGCAGCACATTTGTGTAAAACAACCTGTGCGCAGAAAGGCACATATCTCTAGCTTCTCGTATGAACGGTATTGGATAACCTTCAAAGATTATTTTGCTGTCAGGATGTTTTTCATATAACCCAGGTCCTTCATGCCATGGGCTTCTCAAACCGTACTTCTTTAAACATTGCTTCCTAAAATCAATCCCCACATAAATTGACCCTTCGCTCCAACTATCAGTACTTGCATTGTTAGTTGCAAACCCCTGAAAACCTCCTATCAAAACATAGTCTCTGCCATTGTATGCTGTTACAATTCTAAGTACATTTAAAGCACTAGCATTAATGGCTTTTATCTTTTTATGTGCGGTGTATTTCTTCTGTATTATCCATATACCATTGCTTAGTCTCATTCTTAAATCTTCGAATTCTGTCTCCAGTCCATTTATGTATAAACGAGAATTGCGATTATTTAAAAAAAGTACTCCCTCACTAGCTTCAAGTATTGTATTTTTCACTACAAGTTCGTCGCCCATTGATAGAATTTCCACAATATCACAGACTCCTTGTTGAGGCAATAATAACTCTCCTCTTACTACGACACCCAAGTCTGCTAACGTCGGATAACCATTCCCTCTTAGTATTGAACCAGCATAAAATTTATCCTTTGTAACAATATCGTAAGCAATATCTCCGCATATCGCACTCTTTGTTAGTTTGCCTTCGGCTCTTTTTTTTCGATCATTTATTCTATTTTTGCCCACAAAATCAAGGGACTTTACTTCTTTTTTTTCATATCCTAGCGCATAGTAAAGGGTACAGAACTCTCCTTCACGAAAGTATAGTGTTGCAAGATCACAAAATACTCTCGTCCACTTCTTTCTCTCACCTTCGTAATAATGTTTCGTTCTCCCCGAGCTGTATCTATGAAACTTCTTAAGCAAACTAAGAAGTTTTTTTAATTTATCAATCATAGCAATGACCTATATGGAGCTGCTTAGGAATGTCCCGATCAATAGTATTTTTGTCGATACGTTTTCTTCTATAGGTACTAAGTAGCCCAGAAATGATAAAGTAATCTGCATTCCCTATTAGTGTTCCAGCAAAAAAAGATGCGACAAACAAAACTATCCATGAAAGTGCTATTGCCTGAGCCCCATAATTTGCACTGGGCTTATAAAATATCCAACGAATAGCTTTTAGCACTTCTAGCAACATGATAAAGTAAACGACTAATCCAGTAACCCCATACTCAACCATGATTTCCAGAAATGTGTTGTGAGGATATATTCTCCCAGTTTGCTCATAGTACCCTCGAAATCCATACCCAAAGATTGGTTTCTTTAAGAATAAACTGAGGCTTCTGGAGTAATCGCTATATCTCTCGTACTCCCTATAGTTCTCAAGATCTTTAAACCTATCAATAACAGAAAACTGCTCCAAATTGTACGCAAATACAATGACTAGCAACAACACTAGAAAAAGAATCGGCCGTAAGCTTCGCTGAATTCTAATCCCGAATTGAAGCCAGAACATTAACGCTATTGCCAATCCGATAATCGTTGCTCGCTGCGAACTCAACAAGATTAAAAAAAGAGAAACTACAAGGGCAACTCCGGAAACAATTCTTGTGATCAGCTTTTTGTTGTTGTAGTATTGCAAAGTTGCGCAAATGCAGCAGATTGCTCCAATTCTCGAAAGATAGATTGAGTTAACACCCAATTCTTGTATCGTCGTTCTTTCTTTCATTACTACTAGAGATGTATCGCTAAATCCGAAAAAAATAGCGAAGGAAATTAGTGTTAACAATACAAAGTGAATTGGAAATTCATTATACGCTGCTTCTGTGTCATAATTCATTATGAACAGAGACATTGGCAACAATGTATAAGTTATCATATTCCTAACAATCATAAGTTTGTCGCTAACGTTTGTGTAGGAAAATGCAATTGATAATAAACCCATTGCGAGAAACAAACAGTATCCCAAGAAGATACGACTATGCCTCAATCTTGTCAAGGACTGAGACAATCTCTTGTTATTGATAATTTGCAAAACAACAAGTACCCCTAGTAGTGAATACCTCGTTAGCATTGTGCTAAGGTTTATACCACTACTTACATACAGAATACTGATTACAATCATAAAGAAACCAGCAAAAAGAATTAATACATTATGTCTATGGTAACTCCATATAGCTAGTACAATCATTAGGATTAGAAGTACTACCCTCGCTTCCAATTAGCCCCCCCGAGAATAGTTCTTAGGACGATTCAGATGTGCTATCATTTATGTTATAATCTCCATTAGTGTCTTTAGGCGAATTGATTTCATCAACTCATATCTTGTTCTCATTCTGTTAATGTTCGACTGTTTGATATCTTCAGGTAAAGACTCGAGGAGGCGATGATTACCACTGATCAATTCATCAAGATCGAATATGCACACTCCATCGTCGATGTACATCCGATACATCGGGTTAGTTGATGGCATTATTACTCTTTTTCCCATTTTTAGCACTGCGGATATGTTCCCTGCAGCACATGGAATATATTTCTGCCCAAAAACAAATACATCACATTGCGACAGTAACTTCATATAATCAGGATACTCCATAAAATCTAGGATTGGCTCAAAATATTGACCAAATAATGATTGCCCCATCCGTAGTACATGATCAATATATTTTGTATTTCCGTAGGACAGTGGTGTGACTACCCGGAAATTAGTGTCGTTGATATCCAATATTTTTCTTATAGCCATAAACACCTGCTCATGGTTAAGAAATGTTCCATCTCCTGAATGCCCCACACAAACTCTTAACTCCTTATTGACTTCATCGGCATATCCACCTACATCGTTATATAGTTCTGAGGTATGGTATGCATGGTACAAAAATTGTGCATTAAATACCGAGTAGAGTTCTCTGATAGCATCTACCTCAAATTCATTCCAGTTAAGAGCATAGTCGACGTTTTCCAGAGCTTGACAGATAATTCTGTATTTGTGTCTGTATCTGATTCTGGCTCGGATGTTTTTTAAAATATTGGTACACGATTCTAATGACACAACAAAATCCTTGTCATTATCATGTATCTGGCTATGATTTGCCCACAATGGCTTAGTCATTATATTAGCTAATCCTGCTATTGCGTAGTTATCTCCCTGCCACAATCTCCAATAAATTAGGCATCTACCCTTTGATTTTCCTGCATGAGCTAGAAAAGATATCCTAGCAGTGTCAGCAAGATTGTGAAATATCGCTTTATCGTAATCCGACAAGCGTATCTTGAACAGATCTTCTTCTCCTCCTATCACAGAGTTAGGATATGGCTTCATAGCTTTATAGTCATGTTCCTTACTTCTAAAGATAAAGTATATATTGTTGTCTACCAAATTTTTATCTATAATAACTTTACTCATATCATCATAAAACTTATTATCTTTCAGTATATGGATGTTCATTTAACTACTGCTCCTTTTGACATCGCATGATTATCTTCATCTCAAATAGTCTGGAAGCAACGAAATCATCTAGAAACAAACAACCTGTGGCATTGCGATTATGCAAGAAAATGTATCAAAAAAAATCATAAGCCCTAAAGAAACTTGTCCAGCTTCTCATATCCCGACACTTTCTCCAGATATCCGGCCTCAACTGCTGCTGCAACAGATTTGCAGGGTAGATTCTGATCAAGAACTCCTTCACGGGTCAAGGTCGCAAAATCGATCTCGGTATACTGCTTTTTCAGAGCGCGCATAATCTTCATATAGACATTCGGCCAGGTGCTCATTGCTCTGCCCTGGCGACGAAACTTTCGATTAAAGAGATTAATGTAATCCCTACAATCATCGATGTAGTCCTCGCTCACAGATATCCTGCGCCTGAAGGCGTGCATCTGCTGGGTAAGGGAGTGATCCGGAGTGAACTTGGGCTTTACCTTCTTGCGGGCGATATACTTATTCAGTTTAGAATTGTAGTAAATCACTACGTCATCCATATTGCCGGTGAAGCCGGGAAGGAGGACTTTTAGTTTGGCTTTCATATTTATCCTACAACGAAAGGGTTTAGAAGGAGGTTCAATTTACAATGTTCGATTCCAGGTACGATTCTGGGTGGGTCAAGATTTTGAAGTGATTCGGATGGTCTTCCCAACCCAACCCTCAAACCCAACCCTCTAAACCTTCTCAACCATTTCTTGTAATTCATGAATACTTAGCTACGCTTGCAATGCGCTTGCGATACCCTGCAAAGTGCTGGACATTGCTAGCATATAACTAGCATCGGTAATAGGCGCGCATAGTCCGGTCAATTTTTACGACCCATGGGTGCCACCATAGATGCTACAAACTCATTTTCAAGTCGCAGCAATTCTCTTGATCGATTCTTTACCTTCCGAGCAGGAACTCCCGCGTATATGCTCCACTTTTCTATATCGTGATTTACTAAGCTTAGCGCGCCTATCGCTGAACCTTCTCCAATCTCTACTCCAGGCAAGACTACCGACCCGCATCCGATGATTACGTGTTTTCTGATGACGACTCTTTCTTGTACAAGTCTTTTGAACCTATCAGGTACCATAGGATTTGTCATTGATTCTCCGGAATAATCGTCACTGTTAGCAAACACATTGACTCTTTGTGACAAATTCGCAAAATCTTGGACAACTATTCCTGCAACGCCACCTGTTAATACCGAGTGAGATGCAATATGTACGTAGCTCCCTACTGTCACATTTCCGCTAATAATGCAAAAATCATCTATCCTAACATTGCTACCTAGAGATATTTTAGAGGGTGAATAAAATCTAGCATTTTGGCTTACCAAAACATTGCTGCCGTAAGTCTTGAAACCAAGACTGTTTAGCTCTGCATCGGACAAAAAACTAGTTTCCATCGCTCACCTCATTATTGTCTCGATTTATTGTCTCATCTACGAGCTTGAGCAGATACTCCCCATACCCGCTTTTGCGGATAGGTTCGGCGAGCTTGCAGAGTTGATCCTTATCGATGAATCCTTTGCGGTAAGCGATTTCCTCAATACAAGATATCTTGAGGCCTTGGCGGCTCTGGATTACTTCCACAAACTGGGAAGCTTGCATCAGAGAATCGAAGGTTCCGGTATCCAACCAGGCTGTACCGCGACCAAAAACCATCACTTTCAGATTGCCCTGCTCCAAGTAAACTCTATTGACATCGGTGATTTCATATTCCCCGCGGGCAGAGGGCTTGATCTCATGGGCAATCTTGATCACACTATTGTCATAGTAGTACAGACCCGGTACCGCAAAATGAGACTTCGGCTGCTTAGGCTTTTCTTCGATACTGATTGCCTTGAGGTTCTCATCAAACTGCACAACGCCGTAGCGCTCCGGATCGTGTACCGGATATGCCGTGATAATCGCGCCATCCGGATTGGTGCATCTCTGTAAGCGTCCGGCAAGATCCGCTCCATAAAAGATGTTATCACCCAAGATCAGGCAAACATCATCCTTACCCACAAAATCAGCGCCAATCACAAAGGCTTGAGCCAGACCATTGGGCACTTCCTGCACCTTATACTCAAAG
>CAYSGM010000042.1:13624-20511 GCA_964430595.1 uncultured Candidatus Cloacimonas sp. | reverse complement strand
TGTCAAGAATTATTTACATATACTTTTTGTCCTGTTTTACGTGCAACAGTCTTTACTTCCTTGCTTTCCGCAGCAGATTCGCAGTGGGGTTCGCCATGATCTCACCGGGATTTATCATGGTGAGATCATGGTCAGTCACCTCGCGGATCAGCTTCGGAAAGCAAGGGTGATGCATGAGATTTTTGGGCTTGAGAACTTCATATCCGCTTGACAGGATAAGTGCCGTGGAATTGTTATCCTAAAAACCACTATAATTAAGGCTGTAAGCGTGAAAGCCATTTTTATGGAATGGTTATTGCACACCGTATGCATGATTGCCTCACAAAAGCATGTGCGGGCGAAAAGCGACATAGCTAAGATAGTATTAATACAGGGGAATAAATGACTGTTCTGATTCTTGCGACCCTGCTGCTGGTCATATACTGGATGATTGAGTATCAGAGGCACACCAAAAACGTGCTGAGCATACCCATTCGCATTCACGTTAATGGAACCCGTGGCAAATCCAGTGTAACGCGCCTTATTGCTGCCGGGCTACGTGCCGGAGGCAAAAAAACCGTGGCAAAAATTACGGGAACGCTGCCCAGAGTGGTGCTTCCTGATGGACGCGAAGCAGCCATTATCCGCCTCCAGGGGGCGAATATCATCGAACAGAAGTATATCTTCCGTCATGCCGTAAGCCATAAGCCCGATGCAGTGGTAATCGAGTGTATGGCGGTGAATCCGGTATTTCAGTGGATCACAGAACGTAAGTTTATCCGCAGCACCATTTCCGTAATCACCAATTGCCGTCCCGATCATCTGGACTTGATGGGCTCCACCGTGCAGAGCGTAACTATGTGCCTTAGCAACACCATCCCCGCTAACGGCGTTTGTTATACCGCTGAGAATGAGCACTTTGGTATCTTGGAAAAAGTTGCCAAAAGCCGTAATTGTAAGATTCACAAAATCCGCCCTACAGATGTTACTCAGGAAGAACTTGATCACTTTCAATACATAGAACACGCCGAAAACGTGCAGCTAGCGCTCTCTGTATGCGCCGAAGCCGGAGTCTCCCGCGAAATTGCTATGAAGGGCATGCAGAAGGCTCATCCCGATCCCGGAGCTTTGAAGAAATACCGCATGCAAGATGGTGGGAAAACGATAAACTTTTACAATATTTTCGCAGCCAACGATCCCCAGTCCACCGCCAGTATTATCAACATGGTTACCGGCAAGCTTGGTGATGTGGAGAAGATTATTATCCTGAACAGCCGCTCAGACCGGCTTTTCCGCAGCCATCAACTGGTGGATGCCGTAAAAAATACAGATTATTCCTACCTGCTTTTAACCGGGGAAATCCCGGATAAAATAGAAGCCTATGCCTTACAGGTAGGGATCCCTAAGGATAAAGTGTTTGCCATGGGCGAGCCTTTAACAGAAGTTGTTTACCAGAAAGTGCTGGAGCTTACCAGAACCGAAGCGCATGTGCTGGGGATTGGCAACATTGCAGGCAGAATAAAGTATGGGGCGCAGATTGTAGCCCACTTCAAGCATAAAATGAATGACATAAATAAAAGGAGCCGGAAGTGATCGATGCAGTAGTTCAAGCCGCAGTCGGAATCGGCGTTATCATCAGTTTAATCTTCAGCGAATTGTTAGGTGCCTCTGCGGGAGGTATAGTAGTCCCCGGATATTTGGCACTTTACCTTGATAAACCCATGCAGATACTGGGCACCCTGCTGATAAGCCTGCTTACCTGGGGGATAATCCGCATTATTGGGAATTTTACGCTGCTGTTTGGTAAACGGCGCATGGTGCTGAGTATCCTGATTGGGTTCATCCTGGGCTGGACTTCCCGGATGCTGGTTTTTGACGATATCACTATTCATCAGTTGCAGATGCAGTCCATTGGATACATTGTTCCGGGGCTTATTGCTAACTGGTTTGAACGTCAGGGCTTTATAAAGACCATTGCCACCATGGGCATCGCCGCAGTATTGGTGCGCCTTACTCTGATGGTTGTATTCCACGGGGAGATATAAGATGTATCGTCCTTCTTTGAAATCCGGTCGCTCCCTCGTTTCTTTGTTTGTGCTTTCGGTAGTCCTTTTTTACATTGCGCAAAGCAGCTACGTGCATATTAAGACAGATAATTATGAACTGAAGATCGCAGCTTCGCAACTGATGAAAAACGCCATGGATTCCCTGAAAGTGGAGCTGAAAAACCGCAAGATAGAGATTGACCCCATCGATGACCCCTTGCAAAGTGGGCTAATCGGGATGCGCTTGAGCTCTATCACCACAGACCGTGGGTTACTTTCCGAGAAGCAGGCTTCGGTAAACCCGAATCTGGCTGCTGTGTTCGTGGAAGAACTTACGAAACTGAAGCTAACCTCGGGTGATAATGTAGCCGTGGGTATCACAGGCAGCAATCCTGCCGTGAACCTCGCATTGTATTCCGCCATGCAGGTTATGGGCTTGAATCCGAAGATTATTGTAGCTCTATCCTCTGCATCATACGGTGCCAACCGGGAAGAACTAACCTGGCTGGATATGGAAAGCATTCTTAAAGACAAGGGTATGTTTGGCTTTGGCGCGTCCTATGCCTCCATCGGGGGCAGAGAAGACCTCGGCGTGGGGATGTCCGACAATGGAATGAACAGCCTGCGGGAAGCCATGAATCGTAACAAGGTGCCTCTATTGATAGGCTCAACACTTGCTGAGAATGTTGATATCCGCATGGCTGCCTATGAAGAACTGCTGCCATCCGACCAACGCTATCAGGTGTTTGTGAATGTTGGCTCTGGCTTGGCTAATGTAGGAAGCGAACCTAATGCCAATCTGATCCCCGAAGGTGTGAACCGCAAGCTTGCCGAACGCCAGTATGAAAAAGAAGGCGTGATGATGAAGATGGCAAAGAAGAATGTAACTGTGTTACACTTCCGCCGGGTGCTTCGCTGGGCAAAAAACTATGATCTGCCGGTAGTGATAGATACCATGCCGGAAGTGGGCAAAGGCAAGGTGTTCAGCTCTTTGATCCATAACCAAACCATCAATATCTTATGCCTCATCGTGCTGCTTATTGCCATAGTGGTGGTAATTATCTTCGACCGTCACGACCGCCGTTTTATGGCTAACATTGTTGATCCTGATGAAGAATTATAAGGAACCAAATAAATGAGTAAACGCATCTTAATCCTAATGGCTGTTCTCTTGGCATTCTGTTTACTGGGTGGGCAAGCTACTGTTAAATACAAAGCCCTTACCTTCGATAATCCCGGCACGAAGCGGGTATTAAAAACCGAAGCAGGCAGCTATTACTATTTCCGCTCCCTACCGGAGAAATCCATGCTGCTGAATACCGCCGGTATCAGTAAACTAGAGCTGCGTAGCTTCAGCACGGAAGCACTTCGTAAACCGGAAGTAATCACCATTATTGCCAAGAAACGCCAAGCCTACACCTTACAACCTGTGCAGACTATCAACACTTACACTGTTTACCAATCCCTTGCCATTGATCTGCCCAAAGATACCAAGAGCATAGAAGTGCTGTGTTACTCACGTTCCATGTATATGCGTGCTTTCAATGTGCTTCCCCCCAAGGCACCTAAGATTGCCAAGCTTAAAAACTTAGTTATCAAAGCACACGGCGGTGCAGTTAGCCTGCTTCACAACGGCTCCAGCAGCGATTACTACAGTCTGCTGCCTTCACAGGCACTAAAATTCAGCCTTAATAACAAGCGTAATGCCGTGGTATATGTCCGTCCCCGCCTGCTGGATCGTAGCATCCCGAAGCTGGGTGTATATAAGAGCGGCACCTTGGTGGAAACGATTGAATTTACCAAGAAGCGTAGCACCACATACCATGTGCAGGGAATTACCAACCTGGGAATATCCAAGAAAATTGTGCTGCCCAGCAACAACGGCAGCAGTGATTATGAGCTAAGAGCCATAAGTGATCACCTCTTCTTTGCCAAACCAGTGCTGGTAAAGCAGAACTAAGTTAGCGGAGACCTTATGATCTTAAAGAGTAAACGCATCAAGCCCTCTCCCCCATATTGGGGATTGAGGCGCATCCGTCTCTTCCGCCCAATCTTGTTAACTCTGTTTCTCTTCCTGCTTGGCACAAGCAGTGAGCTACAGGCACAGATATTTGGTTCCGTGTCACTTACCGCCGGCTACAGCGATAATGCCTTCCAGCTATCCGAATACGACCTTTCCCGCTACGATGGCAACCATAACCTGTTAAGCTTTGTAGAAACCACGGATGATATGACCCTTGGCACCAGAATCGAGCTGGCTTATCCGCTGCATTACCGCTGGTGGAAGATTACCCCTTCAGTAATCGGCAATATCAACCAAAATGTAAGTAACACCGATAAATATCGCCGTGATGCCACCGTTAAGCTGCAAGTTGATCGTTATTACTGGAGCCTTTCCGCCCAGTATGCCTATCACCCCCACATTTATTTCCGCGATTTCAGCGATGGCGACGGCACGGATGAATTGCAGAACTACAGCTACAGCCGCGATATTTACCGCACCGATATATCCATTAGGCCGCTTAGGAGCACCTCTCTAAAAGCCAACTACCGCCAGGAAGACTTCCGCTATAACGAATTCTTCACCGAAGCTGATGGAACCGCTTTCCAAGGCGGGCTGGGGATAAACCAACGCTTCCCCGCCTTCACCATTGATGCAGGATACGATTATCGCGCCTATGACAATGAGAACCTGGTGGATGATGACGATGCTTCCTACGATGCCAATATCTATCATGCCAAAATCACCCTACCTCAAATGCCAATTTCCGACACCAACAGCATCCATTTGCAACCCTCTCTGGCGCTAAACTACCAACAGCGCTACTATCAGGGAGATGGCAGCTGGTATGGTGGAAGAGCGGATTATCTCTATACCATGACCGCAGGCTTTATGTGGACTTTCTCGCCTAAAATCAATTTATCTCTTGACTACTCTCATATCTTCAGAAGTGTAGAATCTGATAATGCCGATGTGTTGCGCCTCAAAGAATACAGTGAAAACCGCTTTGGTGCAGCGCTTAAATATAAGTTTTAAAGAAGAGAGGTTATTATGCAGTTTCGTCAGGAAAACAACATCAAAAAGATTAAAGAATTCATCGATCTTGTAGAGAATCATAAGATAGATCTCCGTCATTACAAAAGCCCCGTTCTGGTTTGGGCAATTCAGGAAGGCACCGTCTATTATTCCTTCTGGGAAGAAGACCTCCTGATGCGCTTTGGGGTGGATAATGTAGATGGCTGGGACTTCGAAGAAGATCTGCTATTCTGTCCGGATTGGGTTGCTGATTCTGAAGATGAAGATGGCGACGATCTGGATGATGACGACGATGACGATCTGGGTTTGATCTGCGACCTCAAGTTAGATCGCAAGAAATAAAATGCTGTAAGCCCTCATGCGTATAGCAATCATCGGCGGCGGCGGCTGGGGTTTGGCTCTTGCCAAGCTGCTGAGCGAGAACCATCACCATGTTCTGGTTTGGGAGTATAATCCCAGCTATCTGGAACTATTAAAGACCACACATTCCAATCCCAATCTGCTTAAAGGTGTGTTGCTTCCTGATTCCATCGGATTCACCTCCAGTTTTACCGAACTAGCAGAGACTGATCCCGAGATTATCATACTGGCTACTCCTGCGCAATTCGTCCGCAAAACCGTGCAGAATGCACCTGCATCTCTGTGGCTCTCCCCCCACCTGCAAGCGATCGTCAATGTGGCAAAAGGTATCGAAGAAGGTAGCTTACAAACCCTGGATGCCGTGCTGCAAAAAGCTCTTCCCCCGCAAGCCCACCCTCTGATTTGTGCTTTATCCGGTCCCTCACACGCGGAGGAAGTAGCCCGCGGAGTTCCCACCACAGTGGTGATTGCCGGGACTAATGATGCCTTGCTAAAGCGCCTTCAGGATGTGTTCAGTAACACCTATTTCCGGGCTTACCGCAGCGATGATCTGATCGGAGTGGAAATTGGCGGGGCGGTGAAGAATATCATCGCCGTGGCAGCGGGAATCGTGCGTGGATTGGGCTTTGGAGATAATACCATCGGTGCCCTACTCACCCGCGGGATTGTGGAGATCAGCCGTCTGGGGCTGAACCTCGGTGCCAGATCCGAAACATTTCTTGGCTTATCCGGGATCGGAGATCTGATCACTACCGCCACCAGCCCCCATAGCCGTAACCGCTACGTGGGAGTTGAGATAGGCAAAGGGCGTAAGTTACCGGATATCCTTGCTGAAATGAGCATGGTAGCCGAAGGGGTAGCCACCACCCGCAGCGTGCATTTCCTTGCCATCAAGCTTGGAGTGGAAATGCCTATCGTCCACCAGGTTTATAATATCCTCTTCGAAGGGAAAGACCCGCTACAAGCTATTACTGAGCTTATGACCCGCGAACTGAAAGCAGAATAGCTTACCTTTCCTCTCTAATGTAATAACCCCCAAACTTACCTTCCCTGCTTGCATTACGCTATCATTACGCATGAAATACGCATCGCATCCGTATTTCATGCGTAATGATAGCGCAATTCGTGCAAGACAGAAGCATCCCCAGCTACACAAACAACCTGATTTAGTTTGACATTTTTGTAGTATATGAAAGGATGGTAATGTGAGTATGCTTATTTTTGATAAATACGATAAGAATCAAATAGTTAGACTGCCGAAAGGCTGGGCTTATTTTGCCCTGCACGGCGATGAGGGCGTGCTCTATTCAGGCTACACTGCCAATCTGCCGGTGAAGCTACAGGTTATCCAGGCAAAAGCGGATGAGGGCGGTTTATACAAGGAATTGTGGGCAATGTCCTCTAAGCTGGAGTATGATCTGCACCCCCACGGAATGGCAGCTTTGATTCAGTATAAAGCTAGCATT
>CAYSGM010000042.1:0-13614 GCA_964430595.1 uncultured Candidatus Cloacimonas sp. | reverse complement strand
GGAGCAGCTACCTGTTTATCAGCACCGCATTTTGCCTTGGGCGAGCTATGCTTATTTGGCGTTCGATGCCCTGCGCTTCCCTTTTGTAACCGTGGTTGAGCATACTAATGATGATTGGTTTTACATTGGTCCCTTCCGGAGCCGTTTCTTTCTGGCAGATGTGATCGATACACTTTCCCGCATCCTTAAGCTGCCTTATTGCGAGACGAGTGCTTATCCATGCGAAAAGTTTGATCGTGATGCCTGCCGGGGATGGTGTCTGAGCCTTGCTCCCGCCCAAGAAAGCAAATCCGAGCACAGCCTGGAAAAGCTGGATGATCTATTGAAGGAAGCATACCTGCACCCGCAGAATGGCATCCTGGAGATGGTAAAGAAGACGAGAGACGAGTATTTTGACGATTTGGAATTCACCAAAGCAGCTCTGCTGGATGACGAGATAAAGCTGCTTGCCACTTACCGCGACTGGCTAATGTTCCTTTACACTGCCAAGGAACTGGAGTTTGAGAGCGAAGACTTTAGCGTCAAAGCAGGTAAACTAATCCAATGCCGATATCAAAACAAGGAATACCACTTCCCCGCAGATAGAACAGAATTCAGGGCAAATGAAGCTCTGGCTTTGAACATGGATGCGGTGGATGAAAGCAGGATTATATACGACTACCTAAAGAAAAGGGAGAAATAGATGCACGAAGAGATCACTAAACTTAAGACCGTTAACCATTTCCGTCAGGGCAAAGTGCGTGATATTTACGATTTGGGGGATACACTGTTAATCGTAACCAGCGATCGCATTTCGGCTTTTGATGTTGTTTTCCCTGATCCTATCCCGGATAAGGGGAAGATACTAAACTCCATTTCGGTTCATTTCTTTAACACCACGAAAGATATCGTCCCCAACCACTTCATCACAGATAAGGTGGAAGAATACCCGGCAGAGTTGCATCCCTATGCTGCTTACCTGGAAGGACGCAGTATGCTGGTGAAGAAAACCCGGGTGATACCCTTTGAATGTATCGTGCGGGGCTATATCAGCGGTTCGGCGTGGAGCGAATACTCCAAAACAAATACGATCGGCAGTATGCTGATTGCCGAAGATATGCAGGAAAGCCAGAAGTTTATGCACCCGCTATTTACACCCAGCACCAAAGTTGAAGATGGACACGACGAGAACATCAGCTATCGTGAGTTTCTCTCCAGGATGGATGAGAAGCTGGCGAATTATATTAAAGATAAAGCGATAGAGCTGTATTCCTATGCTCATGAGCAATTGTTGAAACTGGGAATCATCGTGGCGGACACCAAGTTCGAATTTGGCTCTATTGGAAACCAATTATACCTTATTGATGAGGTGCTTACTCCCGATTCATCCAGGTTCTGGGCTTTGGATCAATACGAAATGGGCACCAGCCCCAAGAGCTATGATAAGCAGTATATACGGGATTATCTTACGTCCGTTGGGTGGGATAAACAGCCCCCTGCTCCTGCTTTGCCGGATGAAGTTATCCAAAAAACCCGCGAGAAATACCTCGCGATACACAAGATTATCACCGCAAAAGAGATATAAACATGCCAAAAGTAATATGCATCGTGGATGATGAAGAAGAACTGGTTCAAAACCTGAAGTACGAGGTATCAGCTCTTCGTCCCCAGTGGGAAATCATTACCTTCGCCGATGGCATGAAAGCCATGCAAGAGATTATAAAAGGTCATGTGGATTTAGTGTTAACCGACATAGCTATGCCCGATATGGACGGATACGAGCTGTTCTGGCGGGTGAAAGATTATGACGAGAACATCCCTGTGATCATGATGACCGGCTTTGGTTACGACCCCAATCATGTGTTGGTACGTGCCAAGGTAGATGGCTTGAAAGACGTGCTGTTCAAGCCTTTCGACACAGAAAAACTGGTGGAGCTGATAGAAACCCGCTTGAAACGATGAAGCTGCACAGATTAATAGAAACCCACCTGCTGAAGCGCTCAGCCTTAAGCTATGCGCTTTATCCGGTGGGTTTACTGTATCAATGGCTGCAATCGCAGCACCGGGCTTACTATGCAAATAAATCCTATAAAGCACCCTGCAAGGTGATTAGCATTGGCAATATTGTTAGCGGTGGCAGTGGCAAAACCCCCTTAACCATTGCGGTTGCTAGGTTGCTATTGGCAAAGGGCTATCGGGTAGCAGTGTCGCATCGGGGCTATAAGGGTAAGTTTGAGAATGATCCGCATCTGATCTCTGATAGCCGGGGTATGTTGTTCTCAGCTGATGTGGCAGGTGATGAGGCGTATCTGATTGCAAGCTCTTTACCCGGCATACCTGTGGTGGTGGGGAGAAAACGTAAGGATGCCATCCGGCTGATGCTGAAAAGCTATCCGGCTACTCAGGTAGTGCTGATGGACGATGCCTTCCAGCATGTGAAGGTATATAGAGATTTGGATATAGTTACGTTCTCCGCCAATATTGGCTTGGGGAATGGATTTGTGATCCCGGCAGGTTACCTGCGGGAAAACCTTTCTGTCCTTACCGATAAGTGTGTTGCGGTGATTTACCGTGTTGCAGAAAGCAAGGTTGCTTTGGCATGGGAAGATGAGGTGACAGCAGTAGTTAAACATGTGTTTCATAGTTACAGCACTGCTACTGTTTGTGAGGATGCAAAGGGCTTGCGCTATAACCTGGAAAGTCTAAAGAGGAAAAGATTGGTGCTTGTTTCCGGAATTGCTCATCCGGGTTCGTTCGAAAAAGCCGTATTAGCCAAGGAACTAAGCTTCAGCCGGCACTATGCCTATCCGGATCATTATGGCTTCGATAGTAGTGATATAAGTGCTAAATTGCTGCAGGAAATGCCGGAGATAATCCTCTGCACCCAAAAGGATATTATGAAGCTGGCACGCTATGCAGAGATAGAACCACGACTTAGGGCATTGGTGTTGGATTACAAGTTTGACGAGGTTGAAGCGGTTAGTGATGCTCTGATGGAATGCCTAAAGGCTTAAGTCCAACATACTGTGCGGCAATGGCTATGGCAGCTGTTTCTGCCCTGGCGATTAGATTAGAGATAGTAACTTCGGGGATATTGCTGGCAGTAAACAAAGCAAATTCGCTCATTGACCAACCGCCCTCGGGACCGATGATAAAGCAGGGTGGGGCAGTAAACTGCACATCCCGCAACCACACATCCGGTCTGCGCTCGGAGCATAACACCGGCATCCAACCATCACTTGCTATTTGAGACAAAGCTTTATCAATTGGCACAGTGGGGCTTATCTCGGGTAGCCAGGGATTGTCGCATTGCTTGATGGCAGCAAGGGTAATACGCTCGAAACGCTGATTGGTATTCTGAGAGGGTGTTCTGACACTGTGCTCGGTAACAAGGGGGTAGAACTTGGTTGCTCCAAGCTCGGTGCACTTTTCCACCAATAGTTCATCATGCTTGTTCTTAAGCAGGGCAAAGGCGATGGCAAAGTTGTTTTGAGGGATAGATTTAGTCTCTTGGTATTTAACTTCTATACGGGCATTACGTTTGCCTATCTCGCTAATCCTGCCTATGGCAACTATACCTTTACCATTATTAAACTTTATCTCATCACCAATCCCGATCCGTTTTACATGGCTTAGGTGGTGATACTCCTCACCTTCAAGTATAACAAAGGTACTGCTCTGCGTTAGGTCTGGAGTATAGTAAGAGGGCATAGCTTAGCTGAAATACTCTCTCAGCTTGGAAAAGAAGCCTTTGCCGGGTTTCAGCTCGCGCTTGTGGTCAAACTCTTTCAGGCGGGTGTATAGCTCGGTTTCTTCCTTGTTCAGCTTGGTGGGGGTTACCACAATGGCACGCACAATCTGATCCCCGCGGGAATAGCTGTTCAAGCCCTGAATGCCCTGTCCCTTAAGGCGGAATAACCTACCGCTTTGAGTGCCGGCAGGAATCTTCATCTTTACAGAGCCAGTTAATGTAGGAACGATTATCTCATCGCCCAATACTGCCTGTGAAACGCTAATTGGGAACTCCAGCACGATATTATTGCCGTCGCGCTCGAACACTTCATCCTGTTTCTCGTGGATAAGCACTAATATATCGCCTTGTGCTCCACCACGGGGACCCACATTGCCTTGCCCGCGCAGGCGTATGTATTGCCCTTCTTCCACGCCGGCAGGGACTTTAACGCTAATTTCCTTCACCTTGCCCATGCGGCCTTCGCCGTAACCCTTGGGGCACTTGTTCTTGATGATCTTGCCTTCGCCACGGCAGGAAGGGCATTCGGACACTGTTTGCATCTGCCCGAATAGGGACTGGCGAATCTGACGTATCTGTCCGGTTCCTCTGCATTGGGTGCAACTCTCGCTGGCTCCATCCGCGCTGCCGGAACCGCCACACTTGTCACAGGCTTCTTTGGTGCCTATCTTGATGTTCTTTTCGGCACCCATGGCTATTTCTTTCAAGGATAATGAAAGCTCTATCTGAAGGTCTTCCCCGCGGTTTGAACTACGCTGTCTTCCGCCGCCGAATCCGCCGCCAAAGATACTTTCAAAGATACCGCCGAAGCTGTCGCCAAAGATATCATTCAGGTCGCCGCGGTGGGTGAAGTTCTCCCAGGAGAAACCGCCGGAGCCGAACTGGTTTTCGATACCTGCATGTCCGTATTGGTCGTAAAGCGGGCGTTTTTCTTTGTCGCTAAGGATTTCGTAGGCTTCGCTGGCTTCTTTGAACTTCTCTTCCGCTTCCTTATTATCCGGGTTCTTATCCGGATGGAACTGCATCGCCAGTTTGCGATAGGCTTTCTTTATGCTTGCTTCATCAGCGCTTTTATCAACGCCGAGAACTTCGTAATAGTCACGTTTTGCCATTCATTTCTCCTTGGAATGTGCGGACAGGTTAACAGGTTAGCAAATTAACCGCTTAGCTCTTTGCATTGCTGCAACAGAACCGTTCGTTAACCCGTTAACCTGCTAACCGTTAACCGTCAAGTGTCAATTTCTACTTATCGTCCATTACTTCAAAATCAGCATCAATGGGTCCGTCTTGCTTGGGGGCTTCCTGTTGCTGTGCGCCACCGGCAAAATCCTCCGGATTGAAACCGCCTGCATTGGGGTCGAAACCCGCACCGCCGGCACCTTGTTGCTGCTGCATATTGGCATAGATAATCTCACCCAGCTTCTGGGCTTTCTTAGCCAGGGTCTCTTTAATACTATTCATCTGTTCGGTTTCGGTCGCCTTTTCCATCTGCTCTTTCGCGCTCTTAATCTCGGCTTCCAGCTCGCTCTTTTCACTTTCGGAAAGCTTGTCACCATACTCTCCCAGGCTCTTCTCGGTACTGAAAATAAGCGCATCCAGCTCGTTCTTGGCAGTGATGAATTCCTGACGCTTCTTGTCCTCATCGGCGTGCATCTCCGCATCCTTTATCATGCGCTCGATATCTTCCTTGCTGATATTGCCGGCGCGGTCTATCTTGATGGATTGCTCCTTGCCGGTGCCCTTGTCTTTGGCGGAAACATGCAGAATGCCATTGGCATCGATATCGAAGGTAACTTCTATCTGCGGTAATCCGCGTGGTGCGGAAGGAATGCCTACCAGGTCGAAACGACCCAGAGACTTGTTATCCGGTGCCATAGGACGCTCGCCCTGAAGCACGTGAATAGTAACCGCGGTCTGGTTATCGGCAGCGGTGCTGAATACCTGGCTCTTCTTGGTGGGGATGGTGGTATTGCGTTCGATGAGGGGAGTCATCACTCCGCCCAAAGTCTCGATCCCAAGCGACAGCGGGGTTACATCCAGCAACAGCACATCGCTCACATTGTCGTCACCGGACAGGATTGCGCCCTGAATGGAAGCACCAATCGCCACCACTTCATCCGGATTAAGGCTACGGTTCGGCTTCTTGCCAAAGAACTTCTCCACTGCATCCTGCACGGCGGGAATACGGGTACTGCCGCCCACTAACAGGACTTCCTGAATGTCTTCGTTCTTCAGCTTGGCATCCTGCATGGCTTTGCGGCAGGGACCAAGGCTACGTTCGATCAGGTCGCCGGTAAGGCGGTTGAATTCCGCCAGGGTAAGATCCAGGCTAAGGTGCTTGGGTCCCGTGGCATCAGCAGTAATGAAGGGTAGGTTGATATTGGTGGTCTGAGTGCCGGAAAGCTCTATCTTGGCTTTTTCGGCAGCTTCACGCAAGCGCTGCATTGCCATCGGGTCTTTAGATAAATCCATGCCTTCCTGTTTCTTAAACTGCTCCAGAATCCAGTCTATCACCTTTTTGTCGATGTCGTCTCCGCCCAGGTGAGTGTCGCCATTGGTGGCAAGCACTTCCACCACGCCCTGCGAGATATCCAAAATGGAGATATCGAAGGTTCCACCACCGAGGTCATACACGGCAACTTTCTGTTCTTTCTTGTTTTCCATGCCGTAAGCCAGAGCAGCAGCGGTAGGTTCGTTTATAATACGTTTAACTTCCAGTCCGGCAATGCGTCCCGCATCCTTGGTAGCTTGTCTTTGGTCGTCGTTAAAATACGCCGGCACCGTAATAACAGCTTCGGTAACCACTTGTCCCAAATAGGCTTCGGCAGTTTCCTTCATCTTGGTTAGGATCATCGCCGAGATTTCCTGCGGGCTGAAATCCTTGTTTTCGCTGTCGATATGCACGCCAGCCTGATTCTTGATGCCGGAGATAACCTTGAACGGCACCTGCTTGATTTCTTCGCCCACTTCACCATAGGAGCGCCCCATAAAACGCTTAATACTAAATACGGTATTCTGCGGATTAGTAACCGCCTGACGCTTTGCCAGCTGCCCTACCAAACGCTGTCCGTCCTTGGTAAATGCCACTACACTCGGTGTGGTTCTGGTGCCTTCCGCATTGGCGATAACTACGGGCTTTCCACCTTCAACGACGGATACGCAAGAGTTTGTTGTTCCCAGGTCGATTCCAATTATTTTTCCCATTTATTCCTCCAGGGATGTCTTATTTATGTTGTTTCCGTTGGACACTGCCACGCGTGCCGGCCGCAGCACTTTATCGTGCATGGTATAGCCGTTCTGGATGATGGCGGCAACGGTATTTTCTTCGTAGTCGCTGGGGATATGTGCCAGCGCGTCATGATATTCGGGATCAAACTTCTCTCCCAAAGCCTCAATTTTCTTCACGCCTTCCTTTTCAAGGGCTTGGCGCAGTTGTTTTTCTATCATCAGCACGCCTTTGGCAAAGGAGCTTTCCAGTTCCCGCTCCGTGGCTTGCAATAGGGCACGCTCGAAGTTATCCGCAACATCGCATATATCGGTGGCGAACTTCTGGGTAGCCATTCGTATCCAATCAGCCTTTTCCGTGTGCGAGCGTTTGCGGAAGTTTTCAAATTCCGCCATGCTGCGCAGGTATTTATCCTTCCAGTCCACTATTTCCTTCTCCAGTTCAGCCACCGTGTCGGTGGTCTCAGGTGTCTCTATTTCCGGTTCCATGTTAGGGATTGGGTCATGGTTGTGCTTCTTTGTCACTTCCTTGCCTCCTGTTTTGGCACGATCATGCCGCGCCTGGTTGTGTTGGTTATCGTAAATGTAACGTCGCGGATAAGCGGAATCAGCTTACGGTAGTCCATGCGGATCGGTGCCAGCACTCCAAGATATCCGGGAATGCCAAACACTTCGTACTTGCCGTAGATAAGCGCAAAATCCACCCAGTCGCTAACGGCGAAATCCTCTCCCATGATCACATTCACCCCCTGGTCGGCATCGTGGTTTCGCATGGTGTTCAGCAGAAAATCCTGCCTCTGGATCAGGTTCATGAACTTCAGGATATTCTCCTTGGAATCAAACTCCGGCTGCTCCAGAAACTTAATGCTGCCATCGAAATGGATAAAGAAATCGCTGATCTCGATAAACGCTTTGTGCAGTTCCAGCAGGAACTGACGCACCATGCTGTTCTCCACGTTTTCTTTCATTTCCACCAGCACGCGGTTGGCTATGTCATAAACCTGCAAGCCCACCAGTTCATCATTCAGGTAGCGCACCAGCTTGCGTAGCTGCTGTTCGCTGAGATCGTTATCGCACTTCAGGATAACGGTCTTATCCAGCCCGGAATCCATACTGATCACAAAGATGAACTTGCGCTCCCCGATAGAGAACACATCCAGCTTGGCTAAATACCCGCTGGAAACTTCCGGCTCTGCTACGAAGGAAAGCTGGTCTGTCTCTTTCGCCAGATTCTGCATAATGTAATGCAGCGCTCGGGGCGTATCCTTGTAATTATGAATTAACAGGTCGCGCAGCAATTCCATCCGGGGGTAGCTGACCTGCGCATGTTCCGGCTCTATATGCTTCAAATATGTTCGGTAACCGCTGATGGTGGGTATCCTGCCTGCAGAAGTGTGAGGCTGCGAGATCAGATTAAGCTGCTCCAATTTCAGCAGATCAAGACGTAATGTGGCAGAAGAGACCTCGGTTAAGTACTTCTCGTTCAATATACGTGACGACACCGGCTCGCTGCTGCTGATGTATTCGTCCACCAGCGCTGTCAGGGTTTCGTTTAATCTAAGCTGATTCTTCTTCATTTCTTACCGCCTGGGTTTTCTTAGCAGTCACGCATGTCATCTGCTAATCTGGAGACAATCTAATCAACTTGGCATAATTGTCAATCTAAAAGTGAGAGTGCTAAGAATTATCTGCCTGACATCGAACAATCCGTAGCAACGGACATCTTGTCTGTTGGAACCTGCACTCTATCGTAGCAACGGACATCTTGTCTGTTGGAACCTGCACTTCATCGTAGCAACGGACATCTTGTCTGTTGAAGATAGAGGTTTTGATTTAAACTGCTGTCATGCAGACGAGACGTCCGCAGCTACGAAGAATCGAGTTAACAGATAAAATCCCTAAATCCTATGAAATTCTGGATTAAGATAGCTATACGGGTAATCTTCAATTTTCTGGCATAGTCTTGCTGTTACTGGATTACCCAAAATATACTCTATGGTGTTCAAGAGCTCTTTCTCGTTACGTAGAACTCTATCATAGCTTTCAGTTTGCCATACTTTTCCGTTTGTACTACGAGCTTTGTTGATTTCCTTGGAAGTGTAGCTTTTTATGTTCCGCATTATATCGCTTAACAAATGGGGGCTACCATCTGTTTTAACAATTGGTTTTATCACCATATGAACATGATTAGGCATTATACAAAAACACAATAACCTGTATGATTTCATGTCGTAGTAATGTAACGCATTGATAACAATATCTGCGATTTCTGGTTGTATTAAGTAATCGGGGATGCCATCATGTTGTGCAAGCAGCGTATCATAGTATTCGAAGTATTTCGAGTCACGAAGATACAGGTTGTCAGCGATAGCTGGATTATTCTGAGTGTGAAGATGAAGCTTATAGTCATTAAGTTTTTCTCTAAGTGATTGGGGGATACTGAACGCTATTCGCCATGTAATGAACAGGTATGATTCCTGAGTTTGGATGTGCGGGAGATTTCGTTTGGTTCTGCTAATTACTTCATCATGTAGCATTAGTCCTCCTTGTTGTTAATAATCCATGGTATAAATCTGACTCCATGGTATAAATACTCTCCTGCAGACGGGACGTCCGCAGCTACAACACTTTATCGTAGCAACGGACATCTTGTCTGTTGGAAAACCTGCACTTAATCGTATGAGGCAGTCTGATCTGCTTGGTATAATTGTCAATCTGAAAGTGATAGTGTTAAGCATCTTTCTGGTGATAGATGCCTTCCATTTACATTCGCACCTCGCCTCCTCGCCTCCATGGCACTAAACCTCTGCACCCTGTCTATAACGCCTCGCGAATCCCTCGTAAACCCCTCGTGATTCCGAGGTGGGACGAGGGATTCACGAGGGAATCGCCACGGCTTGACAAGGGGGTGAAGAAGGGGGTAGGGGGAGGTTACAGGTGGGAGGTTACAGGTTACAGTGGGTGCATGACGCATGCATCACTATTAAGGCGGATATTTGTGCGAAAGGAACAATACTTGCAAGCAATTTGCAATGTAGTAGGACATACCATGTTCTTTGAACCTGAACTATATGCAGACAGATGCTAGATTATTTTAAGACAGGTACTTATAGTATCTGCTATAAATACCCTTAATGTGATGCCCCACCCCTGATGGAGCTGCGGATTTACTATATCTCAGCAGGGGGAAGGATTACCGAGGAGCAAGAATGAGAACAAATGGTTTGACTGTGGTTTTATGCGCATTTTTGTTAGTTTGCGTATTCGGGGCTTTGCACGCGCAGGTTAGCTGCGAGGCTTACAATTTTGGACCCCGCAATATCAATGCGATGCTGAGATCGGGTGATCTGCTGTATCTGGCTACGGAGAACGGGCTGATGGTGGTGAATACCACCGATAACAGCATGCAGCATTATCATCTGGGAAATTCAACTTTCAAAGCTCAGCAGGCGTATTGTCTGGCGAAAAAGAGCAATGGGTCTATCTGGATCGGCACGGATAATGGACTTTTCAAGATCGTAAATGGAGTGCTGTCCCACTACATGGCAAGCCATCTTACAGGTGGGGTCACGTCCATCCATGTAGATGCTAACAACATCATCTGGCTAGTGGAAGGTGCAGGGGCAAACTACGATTTATATAAGATCAACCAAAGCGAGACTCTGGTGCCAATCACTTTATCGGGATCTACTCCTAATGCCATCTGCTCCGATAGCTCAGGAGCTATGTGGGTGGGCAGCAGATACGATCTGAAAAAATGGAGACCTGATACCGGTGAGACCACCACTTATACTACCACAAATTCAGCCCTGCCGGATAACGAAATCCGAGCTATCAAACGCGATGCGCAAGGCAATATGTGGGTTCTAAGTGCTTTAGGGCTTACCCGGATTAGCCCGGAGGGGATTTGGACTGTATTTGGCGGTGCTTATGAACATCCCTTGGCGGGTGCCTTGCAGATCGATATCGATGCTTTGAACCGGGTGTGGATAGTGAAAAGCAATATGCTGCTTAGCTTTGATTCCCAGAACATCACTACCTATACAGACACGGTGCTGGGGGTAAACGGTTATCCGCTCAAAAGCGTGTTGTGCGCAGAGGGAACACTTTACTATGGAGCCAGGGGGCATGTGGGGAAATCGGTTAACGGAGGCTACACAACCCAGGCAATCTATAACACAGACCTACCGAATTACGACATTTACACCATCCAGGAAGACGGCAGAAGAGGCTTGTGGATAACCTATGGATACCAATCGGAATATCCGCAGCAATACACCAGAATCCCTACCACCGTGCCACAGCATTATCCTGCGCCTTTTGTCCTGAACAATGTGGTCAGATTTGTGCTTGCCGATAATATGGCTTACTATGCCTTGGTAGGTGGGGCTATCTATCAATGTGAGGGGACGCAATGGGACTTGGTGACCACTCAGGATTGGATAGAAAGGTGCTTCTACAGCCAAGGCAAGGCATACTTCAACCCCAGTTCATCCGGAATCTATGCCCATGACGGAGATACGGGATGGAGCATACCGTTAGACTTTCCGGGTAGCGAATACAATCATGCAGCGAGGCTTTCCGCAGATCAGGATGGTCGGCTATGGTTTTGGAATAACGGTCTGGTTTCCTATGCGGATTCAACCTTTACCGTGCATCCCCCTTCCGGCAATAACAGTGTGCCCAATTGCATCAGTCCCGATAGGAATGGAAATGTTTGGTTAGGCTATAACGATGGCAGCATAGCAATCTATGATGGAGAAAATTATAACGTCTTTCCCACCAACCCCTATAGTGAAGGCGTGATGCAGATAATTGTAGAGAGCAATGAAGCAGTATGGATCAGGAGCGACAGGTCAGTGTATGTGTGGCATCCTCAGTACGGGTATCAGACGGTGATGCACTCAGGATCGTCCAATACACCCTTGATGTCGATCTCCGATATGCGGGGTGATAGAGTGATGATTGTATGCAAGACGGGGTATTTCGTGTATAACTTCACCCTGCCTTCGGCGGTGCTGGACGACACTGACACGCCGGCACTTGCAAGCGGGTTCCTGATCGCGTATCCCAACCCCAGCCGGGGAGAAGTATGGTTCAACACGGCAGGGGCTAAGGCATCTACTCCGCTTCAGATATACAATATCAAGGGGCAACTGGTGCGGGAGCTCAAATCTATGGAGCAGGATCGGCAGTATTGGGATGGAATTGATAGTTCCGGCAAGACCGTGGCAAACGGGATATATCTTGTCTCCGCTTGGGTGGAGGGGACGAGAATCACCCGCAAGATGCTGATAAGGAGATAGATCATGCAAGTGAATATAAATAGCTTTGTGAAGGCACTTACCGGAATGCCTAAGCGCTTGCCCGGTACCAAACTGCTTTGCGTGTTTATGTTAGTGATGGCAATAGGGCTGGTGAATGCTTCGTTTATTATGGTAGAGCCGGGCGTGCCCATGCTTGGCAATGCTAACCTCGCTTTTGGGGATTATGATAACGATGGAGATCTCGATCTTATCACGATAGGATCGCACCGGATCGAGGGAGTGCCCTCCAACCAGGCGAGGCTATACCGCAACGATGGCAATTGGCAATTCAGCCTCACGGATTTTGTATTTGGCGATTTCGTAAGTGGAGGTGTCTCTTGGGGGGATTTCGATAATGACGGCTGGCTTGATGTGGTGCTCAGCGGGTCTCCATTCGCTTCCGCCTTCGCTGCTTCCATGACACTGTTCCGCAATAACGCGGGGCAGGGGTTCACCCAAGTGGCATACCCCTTTCACAACCGTGCTTATAGCAATCACGTATGGGCGGATGTGGATAATGATTTTGATCTGGATATAATCGCGATCGGAAACAATCGCAGCCTGGACATGTTTGGAGATCTGGGCATATACTTTAACCACGGAGCTGGTGCCTTCCAATACGACACCCTGCCTTACCTGCCGGACTTTCTGGCATCGTTTACGGGCTACCTCAGCGCGACAGATTTTGACAGGGACGGATATCTTGATCTTTCCGTTAGCGCAGCACGCGTCTATGGAGGCATTGCATCCTCCGGAACACGCGTCTGGAGGCAAACCACTTCCGGGCTATATGAGGACTTCCTGGGCAATGAGATCGGGGGTGGCAGCGGTTTTGAGTGGTTTGATTATGATAGCGATGGAGATCTGGATTTTGTTTACACCGGATACCAGGCTAATATCGGTGATGCGACTATCCTGCTTCGCTCCTACGATGGGGCTTTCGCAAGTGTTCAGCACAGTTTCCCTAATATCTCAGATGGCGATGTGGTAGCTGCGGATTATGACAATGATGGCTACGAAGACCTGTTTATCACAGGTGGAATATCGATGTCCACGATTGCCAATCTATACCGGAATCTGGGAAACAGAAACTTCCTGGAAGCAGGGCTGGGGCTACAGCCTGTGGGCAGATCCTATGCTTTCTGGGCGGATTTGGACAACGACAATGACCTCGACCTCATTTATACCGGCAGGGCAATGGATAACTATACGATGTTTTATCGCAATGACACGGCAACCCCAAACCAAGCCCCAAGTCCACCAAACCTTAGCTACTCTCCGGATAGCGGTTTTACTATTAAAGACCTTTGCGTAATTGCTCAAAGCTGACACGACAAAGCTGAGATCGGAAAG
>CAYSGM010000041.1:18099-20607 GCA_964430595.1 uncultured Candidatus Cloacimonas sp. | reverse complement strand
TGGGATGCAAACCCTATGGCTATACCAAACACGCCTGCAGCTCCTAGCAGAGCAGAAAGCTTGAACCCAAATTCGTTTAACACGCTTATCATCAGGATCAGGATGCAACCATAATACACTGCTCTCACCACAAGCTGTTCGCTTTGCACAGAGAGGCGGTCTTTCAGCATCTTGCGGACAATGTTCCTGATCAGCCGGATTAAAGGTATCCCCAGCAGCAGTATAAGAACAACGCGTACTGCCAGACTCACCCGCTCAGGGGTGATGTATTCTGCTATGAGTGCAGAAACATTAATACCTGTTAGCATCAACTCCTCACTATTATAACTGCGCTATTCTCTGTATAAGATATACAAATAATGGGCTGTGTCCACAATAATTATCTTGGCATTACGAATAACTACTTGCAGCAGATCTTATAGATATCTACTTCATGCTGCAAAGACAATAGCTTACAGGGTTATTACAATTGAATACTGGTTCCAATTCCGAAGTAGTTTAAGGGTTTTGTATATAAATCCGAATCATACACGATATACTGAAGATAACATTCGGAAAAGGGGCTTACAAAATAGCTAAGTTTAGCCTGGTAATTGTTTAGGAAGTCTCCAAGATGTTTGTAGCTTATGTTTCCATAGAGATGATTCAACAAGCGCCACTGGCTTTCGCTAAAGTAGGCAGTTTTCTCATTTTCCAGGCTGTGTTTCACGCCTGCGCTTACAAAGGATGCTTGGGCAGCATCGTAGGGGAAATGGTATTGTAGGTGGCAACGAACCTGATTGGAGAGCAGATACACTTCGTTCAGCTTATCATCGGAGCAGCCGTTGTTAATCAGGCTTACAAAACCATTTAGCTGCATTCCCAGATTCTGTTGATACCTAAGGGTGGTTTGATATATGTTTCTGGTGAAATCAGGAATATTCTCTCCATCGCGGTTTTCCCAGTTAAAACTACCCGTAAATCTGCCTGAGGAGATCGGCTTAAACTCCACGGAAGTCCCCATGGCAAACGTGTTCTGGTCATACAAACCGGTTTCGGTGTAGTTATCCTGTTTTATATCCGTGCTAGCATTAATGCTTAAATATGGAGTAACTTTATAAGCCACATCCACGCCGTAGTATTCATCAATAAGACTGCGGGTAGGCATGACAGTGGGCACCATCTCAAATGTGTTAAAATCGAAGACATACTCTACCGGATTGGCGCGTAACTGCTTATTGATCCCGTATGCTGATACTGAAACACCCATCAGATCGCCATTCAGGCAAAGCTGTGCCTGATGCTGCGTTTTGCGGTCGTAATCTATACTGCCATTCCAGTTTGGATAAAGCTGCAAGCGTTGCGGGGCGGAAAACCACAGGTTACGGTAACCCGCTTCAATACTATAGTGCTCTCTTGCGTATTCCAGTCCCGCGAAGTTATGCATCCACTTCTTTTGTGGGGATTCACCAAGTTTTCGGTCAGCAGCGTCAAGCTTGGAGTTTATCGATAACTGCAGATGCGGCATCAACTCCAGCTTTGCGTCAAGCCTGCTTTGGTTCAGATAGGTAGTTTTCTCTGTTCCAGAAACCGTAAACACTCCGCTCTGAATCTGTATTTCAGCACTCATACCCACAGCACAAAGCAGCAACAGGATTAATATACAGCGCTGTTTGGACATACCGCCACACACTTCGCACACTTGGTGCATTTAGTTTGATCTATAACAGCTTTACCCTGCGTATTATAGTAAATCGCATCATTTGGGCAAACCCGGACGCATTCTCCACAGCCGTTGCAAGAATCGTGATCAACTTCGTAGTAAAGCATCGTGGCACCTGTGGTAAGGGGTGCGCGCTTACAAGCAAATCCTAATAGGATAAGCAGTAAGGTAAGTATTATCAGGATGTATGAAGCTTTCATCTTGCGGTTTTAATAGCACGATACGTGCAGGCTCGAACGCATATCTTGCAATCGATACAAAGTTCCGGATCGATGCTCGCTTTCGTCCCGTGGATGCTTATTGCTGAGGTTGGGCATTGGCTTACGCAATCCTCACAGCCCACACACAAATTACGTTGCACTACAGGTTTATCCAGTGCCATAGCCGCCAATGTCAGGATCGACAGGGCTATCAATATACTGATAAGTAATGTCTTCACTTATTTAAATTCCACCTTGGGAGCACTTTGAGCCGCAGTATCCGCCTGGAAGAACTGGAATGCTTTCACATTGATGAAGTTAGCAATAATGTTGTTCGGGAAGGTAACGATAAGCTGATTGAAAAGCTTGGCACTATCGTTATAGCGCATTCTTTCGGTTCTGATGCGGTTTTCTATGCCTTCCAACTGCGCCTGAAACTGCAGGAAGTTCTGGTTAGATTTCAGTTCGGGATAGCGTTCCACCACAACCATCAAGCGTGATAATGCGCTGCTTAGACCTGCCTGATTTGCCTGGAAGTTCTGGAAAGCCTGAGGATCAGTTAAGGCTTCGGGAGGGAGATTCACACTTCCACCCATCTTGGCTCTT
>CAYSGM010000041.1:15474-18071 GCA_964430595.1 uncultured Candidatus Cloacimonas sp. | reverse complement strand
CCTGAGTTAAAGTAGATTTTTCAAAGTTTGCAGCACCCTGCACGATCTGGACAAGATT
This sequence comes from uncultured Candidatus Cloacimonas sp., assembly GCA_964430595.1. GTDB lineage: Bacteria > Cloacimonadota > Cloacimonadia > Cloacimonadales > Cloacimonadaceae > Cloacimonas. The sequence continues at coordinate 18,013 of CAYSGM010000041.1, read as the reverse complement.
CGGCACTAAATCATAACGGGTTTGATATACATTTTGAACTTGTGCCCAAGCGTTTTCCACGGTAACTTTTTCTTTCTGAATTGTATTATAACGTCCAATAAACCATCCTGCTGCCATAATAACAAGCAGAATTACAACGAGTAAGGCTATCAGTCCTTTTTTCATTTTAACTCCCAAGTTGATTTAGGTGCATTAGAAATGATAGTGATTTATTGTCCAGAAGTTTTTTTAGTGCACTTGCACATTAGCTTAACAAATAGGCAAGTCCACACCCTAAGCTCGCACCTCTCATATACATAAGTCCCATCTATATAATCCCGCTTCGTAACTGTTTCGGCGTGCCACCCTCCTTGCTTGCCGAAGCAGTTTCGAAGTGGGGTTCATCGGGGCTTGAACGGGCAAAAGCCCGATGATCTCATGGTCAGCTCCGGTTTGGATCTCTTGCGATGAGCAAGGAAGCAGTAAGAGATTCTCATGCTGGAGTGGGGTTGGATATAATCTGACACGAGGCGAGTAGGAGTATTTATTTGGTAAGAGTATGGTAAATTTCTATACTAAAGGAGTTCGTGATAGCTTTAAGAGAGGCGCATCCAGCCAGTATTTACCATGGGGTTTGCTTTGGATAATGATGACAGGGGGATTTGGCGCGTTCTTAACAAGTTTGGTGCGGGGAGACACATATAGGGTATCCGCAAAAGATGCAGGGAGACTTAGCTGCAGCTCGCCCTCGCGGGTGCTGAGGTGGGTTTTTGTAACCATAACAGTATCAACAGCTACGTTTGCCTCACATACAAGCTCGGTAAAGAATCCGCTGCGATGTTGGGAGAGGGTAAAGCTGTTGTTATCGTAATTATGGTCGTTTTTCAGTTTACTGCCGGGGAAGCTAAAGCCGTTTGCACGGTAGTCCAGTTTGGAATTATCGCTTAGAGTAACTTGCACGATTGCGTTATCGAAATCGATAATCAGGCTTTGCCGGTTGCTTGCTCCAAGCTCGTTACTAATATTAAACTCCTGCTTTGCGGAATAGGGAGTGGCAAGCATCACGCCCACGATTATCAAAACTCCCAGCAGTGCTAACAATATCTTCTGCAATGGTTTTAGCTTATGCTGCCGGATTGCTTCAGTAGGGATATAAAACAAGTTCCGGTGCAGGGCTAATGCCCGGAAAAGCAGGTATGAGCTTAAGTAAACCAAGGTTCCTGCCCAGAGGACATCACTGGCAAAGTGCCCGCCCTGACCCATGCGAATCCAGCCGATAACTGAACCCCAGAGAATGGCTGCGAGGAGAGTAAGAGTGGCAAGTTTGCGCTTGTGTTTACGCAGCACCAATGCCAGAGCAAAAAAATAAAACCCCATGGTTGCATGCCCGCAGGGAAAGGACTTTCCGGGGCTGGTGGGATCAATTGTTAAGGGAGCTTCGTAGGCATGTTCGCCCCCGAACTGGACAAGCTCTCTGGGACGCGGTCTTCCCCAGTTGTCTTTTAACAAGCTATTTACCAGAATGCCGGGACCAAGCACCATTGCTAACACAAGGAATATGAATATCTTGCGGTAGGGTAATAGGCGTTCCTTGCTATAGCTAAAAACGTATCCGACCAGAGCCCCAATGCTAAGTATCAGGGCGGGGATATTGCTGTAATGGTAGATGAACATTGCCAGTGGGTTGTTGTTGAATGCCCAGCCTGATACAGAACTGTAGTATAGGCTTTGGAGGTTTAGATCGAGGTTTGTGAGGCGGAATAGGAGAGTGCCGATGGCAAGAATCAGCAAAGGCAGGATAAAATCCGGAGATAAAAGGAAATGACGGCTTTTGAGAGCCGTCATTTCTGTATAACTGGGTTTAGACATTATTCGGGTTTAGGTTCTTCTGTTTCTTCGGGTACAGGAACTTCTTCGATTTCTACTACTGCAGCTTCTTCAGCTTCAGGGGCAGGAACTTCTTCCACTTCCTCTACGATTGGGGTTTCTTCAATCACCGGAACTTCTTCCACCACAGGAGTCTCTTCCACAATGGGAGTTTCCTCTACAGCAGGAATCTCTTCCACTACAGGGGTTTCTTCCATTACAGGTGCTTCGGTTTCGGCTTCCAGAACCTGTGTCTCCACTAATTCTGCTGCACTTACTTCCACGGCTTCATGGTCATCAGCTTCAGTCTCGGATTCAGGAACAGCTTCAGTTTCGGGGTTAACCTCCGCTTTGCCTTCAGCCTGCTGTTTATCACGGGCTTCTTTTTCCTGTTTCTTCTTCTGTTGCTTGGCGGTTTTTTCACGCATGAACTGCTCGTGGATGGCGATGTATTCTTCCTGCAATCTGGGATCGCGTGAGAAGAAGAAAGCCTTCACGGAAAGGATCAGGCGACGGTTTTCCATATCAAGTTCGATAACCTTTAAAGGTAGCTCTTCGCCAACATGGAAAGCATCTTCGCTGTGTTCAAGCTTCGGTAAAGCAAGGTGGGAGATGGGGATAAAGCCTTCCACGACGTCGTTACCCATCGGAACATCCACCAACAAGCCTTTGGGGATTAGTTTGCTAATCTTAC
>CAYSGM010000041.1:14501-15464 GCA_964430595.1 uncultured Candidatus Cloacimonas sp. | reverse complement strand
GGACAGTGCTCAGGCTTTCCCAAGGATCCGGGACAAGCTGCTTTACGCCAAGCGCAATGCGATGCTGTGCGCGGTCTATGGAAAGGATTATGGCTTCCACATCCTGGTTCTTACGATACACTTCTCTGGGATGGTAGATGCGCTTTGTCCAGCTTATATCAGAAATATGCACCAAACCATCGATACCTTCCTCTATCTCCACAAATGCGCCAAAAGCGGTGAGGCTCTTAACTTTGCGGGTAAGGACGGTGCCCATGGGGTAACGATCTTCGATGGTAAGCCAGGGGTTGGCATCCATTTGCTTCATACCCAGGGAGATGCGCTTGTTATCTTTGTCCAGCTCAAGTACGATGGCGTTAATAGTATCGCCGACTTTGAGGATCTTGCGGGCATCGGCAATCTTCTTTGTCCAGCTCATTTCGGAGATGTGCACAAGACCTTCCACACCGGGTTCGATCTCTACAAAAGCACCAAAGGACTTCACGCTTACAACTTTACCGGCGATGCGTGTCCCCTCAGGATACTTTATCTCGATAGTTTCCCACGGATGAGGAACAAGCTGCTTTAAGCCAAGGGATATCTTGTTGGTTTCAGGATCAAAGTTAATAACCTTCACCTTCACCTTATCGCCGATCTGTAGCATTTCGGAGGGGTGGGATATCTTGCCCCAGCTCATGTCGGTAAGGTGGAGCAAACCATCGATACCGCCAAGGTCTATAAAGGCACCATACTGAGTTATATTCTTCACTTCACCGTCTAATTCGGAATCTACCTCAAGCTTACCAAGCAGTTCCTGGCGTTTCACTCCGGCTTCTTCTTCCAATACCTGACGGCGGGAAAGGATAATGTTACGGTGTTCTTCATCAACGTTCACCACCTTGAAGCTAAGCTCCTTGCCAATGAATTGATCAAGATTGGGAATTGGTTTAAGACATACCGATGGAATTAATAATGTAAAAATTA
>CAYSGM010000041.1:0-14491 GCA_964430595.1 uncultured Candidatus Cloacimonas sp. | reverse complement strand
GGGCAGAAAGCCTTCGATCCCCAGAATATCTACAATCATGCCACCTTTAACGCGACGGCGGATCACACCATTGATGTTTGTGCCATCGGCAAAAGTCTTCTTGATGCGTTCGATATTCAGGTTGTAATCGGCTTTTTTCTTGGAAAGCAGCAGCTTGCCTTCGCCGTTCTCGATCTCGTTGATAAATACCTTCACCACGGTATTGCGTTCAGGCACACCGCTGTAGGCAAATTCGGAAATGGGAATAACGCCTTCGGATTTGAAGCCGATATCCACACGCACTTCCTTATCGGAAATGTCAACGATAGTTCCCTCGATAATCTCGCCCTTTTTGAAGTTAGAGAACGATTCTTCATACATGGATAGCATGGCTTCGTGCTCTTTCTCATCCTGGGAAAGCTCTTTCTTAGGAGCTTCAGGCTTGGGGATCACAACGGGCTCTGCAACCACGGGTTCTTCAACTACTGGTGCAGGTTCGTCGGCAATAATTGGTTCTTCCTCTATGGGAGTTTCTTCCGGTTCCGGGACCACTGTTTCTGTTTCCATAACAGGGGTTTCCTCAGTTTTTTCTACTTCATGTTCGGCAGCGGCAATTGAAGGCTCAACGGGTGTTTCATCACCTTCAACTGTTGATTTTGACGTCGCGTCGGCTCCGCTCTCCAGACCGGTTTCCACTACTGGCTCCGTTTCCTTAACTTCAGGCTCGACAGTGTTTTGATCATGGTTTAACATGATTCCTCCTTAAACAAGGGGATTTCTTCGATGCACTTCACAGTGCCCGAACCCCCACTTTTTTCTTTTATTCGGTTAAATACGTTTACAATCATTACTTCCGGAGTGGATGCTCCGGCGGTTAGCCCTATTCTGCTATAAGCTGAAAAGTCCACGCTTTCCAATTCTTCCGCGCTTTCTATATGATAAGTTAAGCATATTTCTTCACAAAGCGAAGCCAATGCTCTGGTATTGGAACTGTTATAACCACCTATAACAATCATCAGATCGCTCTCATGTGCAAGTTCCACTGCTGCATTCTGCCTATGAGAGGTAGCCAGGCAAATTGTATTAAATATCTTTAGCTCCACCAAGTTAGCTAGCAATTCACACGCCAAGTTCTGCAGAGATTTCAGTTTCTGCGTGGTTTGTGAGATCAGGCACAGCCGGTTACCGGTTAGCGGTGGAATAGGTTCTCCCGGGGCGATCACCATGGTGCGTTCGTTGCCGTAGGAAAGCATTCCGATCACTTCCGGATGGGTCTTATCGCCCAGAATAAGCACCGGGCAGCCATCCGCAGCCATACTGCGGATCAATTCATGCGTCCGCTTCACATACGGGCAAGTGGCATCTATAATCTCGTTATTATTGGCTTGTAGGGATTCATAGATCTGGCGGGTAATGCCATGCGAGCGGATGATTACCACGGCATCATGAATGTCCTGTTCTTCAGCGGCAGCTTTTATGCCGTGAGCTTCCAGATCTTTCACAATCTGCGGATTATGAATCAATTCGCCCAAACTGTAAACAGGTTTCCCGCTATTTTTAGCTTCCATAGCAAGCTGAATGGCACGGCGAACCCCAAAACAAAAACCGGAATGCTTTGCCAAACGAATCTGGACGCTTGGTTTTATCACATTTACCAATGATAAGCGCAGCATCACAATTTCGAACAGTTTCTCCACCTGCTCTTTAATACTAAGCAAGCTGGTGTCGATCTGGAAGGCATCAGAAGCCGGTTTAAGGGGAGCCATGGCGCGGCTGCTGTCTGCCAGATCTCTGGCTTCCAGTTCGGCTAATACTTGTTCAATAGGAGTGTCTATGCCCTTTTCCTTAAGCTCCAGATAACGGCGTTTGGCTCTTTCCTGAACTTCAGCGATCATATAGAACTTCGCTTCCGCCTCGGGAAAAACCACAGTGCCGATATCCCTGCCATCCAACACAATACCGCCTTCACCGCCAAGCTTGCGCTGTAAATCCACCATTTTATGACGAACTTCCGGTATGGCTGATATTGCAGAGGCTGCCGAGGACATTTCCGGGGTGCGGATGGCTTGGCTAATATCAACGCCATCCAGATAAATTAGGTTCCCGTTTTCAGAATAGCCCACGGAGATATCAATATTGCTCATCATGTTTATTATCGCAGCCCTGTCTTCAATGGCTAATCCCTGCTTCTTAGCGGCATAGGCACAAGCTCTATACATCGCACCTGTATCCAGATAGATGTATCCAAGTTTCTTTGCCAGAAGCTTGGCTGTGGTGCTCTTTCCCGAAGCGGCAGGTCCATCAATCGCTACGATAATTCTTTTCATACTTAGCATTTATCTCCAAGATTACACCCTTTTTGGCAGGCGGTATGGAGTCAACACTTTTTTTCTATATGACGATTATTTATCCTAAAGTGAGCAATATCGGCCACTTCCCGTAGTTGTTTCTGCCTATTTCTCCACCACTAGTCTGGATATGCCAAGTCTTTTCCCGCCAGCATCTTTCAAAATCACCAGATAGATTCCTGAGGCTGTGCTGCTGCCATCTTGCAGGCACAAATCCCATTGCAAGCATCTTTCATTAGCTTGGTTCAGGCTTAGGCTTTTTATGGTGCGGATTAACTGCCCTCTCAGGTTATAAATCTCCAGGCTGGGCTTGCCTACAATTTCAGAAGAGAGCTTAACCATGACACTTGTATTGGAAGGATTGGGAAACACTTCCAGCTTAAAAGCTGGTGTAGCTACCTCATCCTGGTTGGCTACCGGCAGGAAATCCGTGATAAAGTAACATCCGCTGCTATTTAACACATAGAAGGATAAGGTGTTTATCAGGGGAAATATCTCCATTTGCTTCACCGCACTGTTCAGGTTAGGATGGCTGAGGGGAATTAGCTGATCCATCGGGCTAAGCAGTGACACATAGTTGTCGTCCACACCTGCGGTGTTCCACCCCAAGGGGATATAGCCGTTAAAATCCGGTCCTATGCAAGTAATTCCGGTGCTGTAAAACACCACCTCCCAGGTAATTCCATTGTCAAACGAACGCCACAGCCCGTCCGAATCGCTGCCCACATCCATGATGCCATGCAACACTCCGTTCGAGGTGTAACGAAAGCCTTTCAGGTTGCCCATACCGGCTTGCTGCCAAGTTTGCCCGCTATTATGAGAGTAATATACAAAGCCATCGCGGTTCACCACAATGCTGCTATCCCGGCTGGTAAAGCTGTTGCAATCTCCGCTGCCGATCGCCGTTATACGTGTCCAGTCTGAGCCATTGGTCGATTTGAACAAACCATCCCTTTCTCCCACATAATAACAGCCGTTGCCCGGACATTGCAAAACGAAATTGGGTAAGAAAAACCAATCATTAATTGTCCAGGTGTGCGTGTTAAGGTTAAAGTTCCATACACCGTCACTGTAAGTTCCCGCCCCCATCGATACCATCATGGTATCATCATTCAGTTTCCAGGTTGAGGTGATCGGCAGTCCGTTAGAAAAAAAGAGATATGGATTCCAGGTATCATTCTCATACAGAAAAAGGCGGTTTTCACCATCAGACACCCCGCCGAAACTAAAGGGGACTTGATTGTAATTGGCATAACTCAGCTCTTCCGCCTGCGGACCAATCTGAACGACTTCCAAGCCATAGCAAAGCAGCGTAAACATAACAAAAACAGACATTAACACGTATCTCATCTTAACCTCCCATCCTTGCTATTTTGGTATTAAGGACTACTAAAGAAACAAGCAATATTTATTCCTGAATTATGCAGGAATCTCTCTTCTTCCTTGCTTGCATTACGGATTCATTACAGACTCATTGCAGACTTCATCCGTAATGAGTCCGTAATGATAGGGCAATTCTGTTAAGCTGGGAAAAAAAAAGAACCGACTAAGCATAGCCGGTTCAAATGTTATATGTTATGGGGCTTAGATTGCTCTACACGCCCTTCATTTGCGGAAACAGGATAACTTCCTTGATAGAGTCGTTGCCTGTCAGCAGCATCACCAAACGGTCGATTCCGATGCCTTGTCCGCCCATAGGTGGCATGCCGTATTCCAGCGCTTCCAAAAAGTCCTCGTCCACCACGTTCGCTTCATCGTCACCCAGAGCGCGCAGCTTGGCTTGTGCTTCCAGACGGGCACGCTGGTCCATGGGGTCGTTCAGTTCGCTGAAGGCATTGGAGAATTCGCTTCCGGCGATGATAAGCTCAAAGCGGTCTGCCAACATGGGATTCCCCGGTTTGGCTTTTGCCAGCGGAGAGATCTCTTTGGGAAAATCGCACACGAAAGTAGGCTGGATCAGCTTTGCTTCCACAAAGTGCTCATAAAGCACCGCGATCAGCTTGCCTTTGCCTGCTCCGGCGGGGATTTCCAAATGCTTTGCCTTACAAAAGGCTGCTATCTCTTCAAAATCCGCGGTCTCGGTATCCAGTCCGGTGTATTCCGTCACCAACGCAGGCATGGATGCTCTGCGCCAGGTTCCGCCCAGATTAACCTCGTGTCCCTGATAGCTAAAGGTTTCTTTGCCTATCACGTCCTTCGCCAGGTGCTTGAATAACGCCTCAGCGATATCCATCATCCCGTTCAGGTCGGAATAGGCTTCGTAGAACTCCATCAGGGTAAATTCCGGATTATGCGTTCTGTCCATTCCCTCGTTGCGGAAGTTCTTGCCTATCTCGTAAACACGCTCAAACCCGCCCACAATAAGCCTTTTAAGGTATAGCTCCGTGGCGATGCGCAGGTACAGATCCACATCCAGAGTGTTGTGATGCGTGGTAAACGGACGCGCGTTAGCACCGCCGTAAAGGGGTTGCAAAATAGGCGTTTCCACCTCAAGATAATGGCGCTCATCCATGAACTTACGGATGGCGGTTATCAGGTGGCTACGCTGCTCGAAAACCTTGCGGTGATTGGGATTGAGGAGCAAGTCCAGATAGCGTTTACGGTAACGCAGTTCGATATCGGCAAATTCGTCATAGCGAATCGTCTTGCCGTCTTCAATGCGTTCCTTCACTGCGGGTAACGGACGGATGTTCTTGCTTAACAGCGTGATAGCCTTGCATTTAAGCGAGTATTCCCCGGCTTGGGTAACAAACAGAGTTCCCTCTGCCTGAACAAAATCACCCGGGTCGCACAGCTTGAACAGCTCGTAGTTCTCTTCGCCAAGTTCGTTCTGCGCCACGTATATCTGTATCCTGCCGCTAACGTCCTCGATGTTCCCGAAGCCTATCTTGCCCTGACGTCGCATGGCAACCAGGCGTCCGGCGATGATTACAATTTCTTCTCGCGCTATCCAGCCGTCTTTGTCTGTAAACAAGGCGGAAATAAGATGGCTGCGTGAGGATTCCACCGGGTAAGCATCAATGCCAAGGGCTTTGATCTTTTCCAGCTTTTCCTTACGCAGCCTAATGAATTGGTTTGGCTTTTGTAGCATTTATAATGTTTATAAGTCTTTGAAAGGATTGTCTTCTACGGGGCTGACCTTTTGATTGGCATACTTGCGCCATTCTTCGTCGCTTCTGCCTTTGCCTCTGCCGCCGTCACGACGCTGACCGCCACTGTCGCCTCTGCTTCCGCCGCGATAGTTGTCGCTGCTTCCGCCGCCACCGCGAGATTCACGTGCCTGGTTTTCTTCAAAGCGGGGGCGTGCTTCGATAACTTCGTCCGGACCGCGGTCTGTGTAATCCAAAGTGATGCGGCGTGCTTCTTTGTCAATCGCCGTAACCATCAGGGTCACTTTGTCTCCGCCTTTGAAATCATCGGTTTTGCGTATGCGAGAGCGTGGTAACAAGCCGGTAACGCCGTCGGCGATGGAAACGAACAAACCAAAATTGGTGCTGCTTTCCACGATGCCTTCGAAGGCTGTATTCAGTTGAATAACTTCGTCTATCTTATCCCAGGGGTCTTCCTGTAAGGCTTTCAGGGAAAGGGATATCTTGCGTGTATCGGGGTCTATGCGTAAGATCTGTACTTGTACAAACGCGCCTTCTTTCAGAACTTCGCGGGGGTGGGCGATATTACGGTTACGGCTCATTTCGGAAATCGGGATAAGCCCTTCCACACCGGGTTTCAGCTCTGCAAAGGCACCAAAATTGTGCAAACGCAGAATACGGCAATTGATGGTATCGCCTTCATGAAGCTCGCTGAGAGCCGCGGTGAAGGGATTCTCTTGCAATGCCTTAAGGGAAAGCGCGATCTTGTCGCCCTTGATCTCAAGGATTTTTACTTCCAGTTCCTGACCTATCTTCAGGTCGTCCTGAGGTTTCACCACATGTTGCCAAGAGATCTCGGAAACATGCATCAGGCCTTCGATACCGCCCAGTTCAATGAACGCGCCAAAGCTGGTCATCCGCATCACGGTGCCTTTAACAACATCACCCACGTGCAGGTTTTCAAGCGCGGCGGTTTTGGTTTCATGTTCTTGGGCTTCTGCCAGTTGACGGTGCGAAACCACTATCCTGCGACAGTTTTCCGAACACTCAATCACGATAAAATCCAGAGTCTTACCTATGAACACACTGCTGTCTTCAGTAGGACGCAGCGACACCTGCGAGAAGGGGCAAAACGCCCGTGCACCCAGGATATCAACGTTAAATCCGCCTTTGGTGGGCGAATAAATCTTGCCCTGAACGGGTATCTTCTTCTCGAACGCATCGAGAATGGATTGTTTGTCCACGTATTGCTTAGTGAGGCTTTTACCAACCACATAGCCCTGATCGTTCTGATCGACCACATAGCCTTTCAGGGTATCGCCTACGGCTAAATGCAACACGCCTTTTTCATCGGAATAATCGCCGATTTCAGCGTAGGCATCGAACTTCCCGCCGAGGTTAAGAATCAGGTATTGCTCGCTGATACTAACGATCGGGGCTTCGACGACATCGCCTTTTTTGATTTCAGTAGTGTTTTGAAAGGATTCTTCGAGCATGCGAAGATATTCTTCTTTCAATTCCTTCATTGCAGCTTTGCTGCTGGTATCATGCACCTTGTCTGACATAAGTATCTCCTAACGACATTTCAGATTACCAAGATTTTCGCAGGCTCAATTTTGTAAAGGATTTTGTTTAATAGCAGTTCGGATATATGGGATAGGCTTACCATATTGTCTCTATTAAACAGATTTATGTTGACACAAACCGGTGCTTTTCGCAAACTTGAATAACTAAGTATTGAATCCTGTGAGGTGATGTATGAGTAAAGTCCTAATGTTATCCCTAATAGTTGTAGCACTTATGTTTACAGCTTGCTGCCACAACCAGACAAGTGATAAACCCGTCCCCAAACCCAAGCCGGTGGACACTAATTATAACTACACCGGAAGCACCTATGAACAGAATTACATTTGGGGCGGTGCCATGAACATGGCGTGGAGCGAACTGATCGACAGCTTCACCCAGGAAGATATCCGCCTTGATTCCTCCGATCCCAAAGTGAAGGAAACCCTGGCTAAACTGAACGAGCCTGTGTTCGGCAAGCAAGATATGGACGACGCAAGCTATTACATCAAAAGCGGATACGGTAAGAAAACCATCGACGCTATCAACAAAGAGTGCCGCAAGAAGTTCCCCTCCAAAAGCATTGCCGATCTGAAGCTTGATCTAGGTGAGATGGACATCATCTCCTACGCCTACTTCCTAAAGGAGATAGAGTATCAAAACGCCTTCACCAAACAAGACATCAGCTTTGATGGTAACAGAGTGCTAGGTTTCTATGCCAGTGGTAAATCCCTTGCTAACGTGTATATATTGGATTATACCAATGACGATAAGTTCTTATTAGGCATAAAGCTAAAAGACAATCAAGATCAGATATTCCTGGGCAAAGGCTATCCCATGGACAAGCCAGATGAGATAGTTAAGCTCCTGCGTGCCAAAGCCCCTGCGCAAGCTGATCCAGAGCTGTCCTTAGGCAATCCCATGAACAAAAAGGATGTCTTCAAAGCACCGATGTTGCACTTGGATTACAGCCGTTCCTACGACGAAATGATAGGGCAACGCGTTCTAAATAGTAAGCTTAGGGGCTATATAATCTCCATCATGCAAGAGATTGTGAAGTTCGATATGGACGAAAAGGGTGCGCGCGTGGAAAACGAGGCTGTGATTGGCATGGTTACCTCTGCCGGTCCCGGTAGTGATCCCTACAAACCCAAGCTCCTAGTTTTGGATAAGCCATACTGGGTGATGATGAAACGCTTTGATTCCAACAACCCCTATTTCATTCTGGGAGTTAACAATACCACATTGATGAAAACCCCGTAATGTGTATCTTCGTAGGGGCGAACGCCGTTTCGCCCGATGAATATGTTGTCGCATCGGCGTGCGACACTACTGTAGGGGCAGACCCCCGTGTCTGCCCATCCAAACCATGGGTAAACACAGGGGTTTACCCCAACTAATGCACAACATCCTCTCTGCTCTGGAGCACTCCTTAGAGGCATATTCCGCCTTCCCCCAACTACGCAACCTGCTAACACACGAACGGTTTAGCCCCAATGTAAACCTCCTTGCCATCGGAAAAAGCGCTTACGCCATGGCACAAGCCGCCTGCGCCGTGCTAACATCCCAGGGTAAGGAATACGACGGCTATCTGCTTACCAAGTATGATTATGCGCCAAACCCCATCCCGAACCTGATCAGCTGCGAAGCGGGGCACCCTTTGCCCGATGCCAATTCCATCAAACACAGCCGGGATATTCTGGGCTGGTTATCCTCGCTGCCAGCCGAGGAAGATATTATCATCCTGCTCTCCGGCGGCGGTAGTGCGCTATTTGAGGTGCCAGAGGGACGCAAGAGCATTGATGACCTCATCTATCTTAACAAACACCTGTTAAATAGTGGCTTAAGCATCGCGGAGATGAATGCGGAGCGGAGCAAGCTTTCCAAAGTAAAGGGTGGCAAAGCCCTGAATTACATTGCCTGTAAACGCATCTTTTGCTATGCTTTATCCGATGTGGAAAACAACGATCCCAGCGTGATTGCTTCTGCCCCTTTTTACGCAGATAATGCCCCTCAACTCACCTATCAAATTGTGGGTGATAACCTTTCGTATCTCGAAACCTTAGCACAATTCATCGGTAGAGAAGCTATAGTGCATCAAGGCTTTATCTCCCAATCTGCGGAGCACTGGGCAAAGACCCTGGCGAGCCTGACCTTCCCGCCGGTGCAGCCTGGTATCCACATCTTCGGTGGGGAAACCCCTGTTTTGGTAGAAGGAGCCGGGAATGGCGGACGCTGCACGCATATAGCGCTTGATTTTACCATTCGCATCGCGGGGAACGACCATGCCAGCCTGATCACTTACGCCACCGATGGCAGCGATAACCTCCCCGGCGTGGGGGGTGCCATAGTAAATGGCAACACGGTTAATCAGCTTTACAATAAAGGCATAGACGCAGCCTACGCCCTCCAAAACAGCGATTCTTACACCGCTCTGAAACAAATTGGTGCCATCATCCCCGCCTTCCCCGACCACATAAACGTCAACGACATCTTTATCCTATCCCTCTAACCCACCATAGTTAATAAACTTTTCATCACGAACCTATGTATATTGATCACGCGTTTCTACCAACTCCCGTGCTTTCCAAAGCAGAACCGGAGGGTATCTGCCCATGAGCTCATCGGGCTTTTGCCCGTTCAACCCCCGATGAACCCCGGTTCGATTCAGGTGCGGATAAGCAAGGAAAATGAATCCTGCTTGACACAATGTTGCCACCTGATTTATATGCCCACTCATGTGGAGAAATGGATAAACTACAGTACCTTATAGTTTTATGCCTGTTTATGGCTATACTGCCTATGTTTGCGCAAAACGCTGCGCCGGGCATTGCTATACCCGATTCTTTGTTACCTGCCATACCGGATAGTTTGCAAATAGCCAAGCCTAAGCTGGATTCGCTGTTCTACACCGCGGATAGCATTGATTTCCAATATGATAAAGAGCAAATCCGCCTCTATGGCAATCCCCAGATAAACTATCAGCTTTCCGAGATTGTCGCAGATTCTCTGCTTATTGACCTTAAGAGCGAACGTGCCTACAGCTATGGCTACACCCGCATGCGCGATGGAGAGCAGCTTCTTATTGGCAACAATGTCCGCTATGATGTTAACACCCAAACCGGGATTCTGGATGGTGGCAACAGCATGTTAGAAAAGGGATATTACAGCGGAAGCGAGATTCGCAAGACCTCCAATGATATCTATGATATTGATAATGGACGCTTCACTTCCTGCGATTATGCGGAGCCATCTTACTATTTCTGGGCTAAGAAACTACGCATTTACCGGGGCGATAAGGTGGTGGGAAAGCCGGTGATTACCTATGTAAACCACTTTCCGGTGTTCTACTTTCCCTTTATAACCATGCCCATCCGCCGGGGCAGATACGCGGGATTCCTGATCCCAGAGCCGGGTTACAACAGTACGGATGGCAAATACTTACGCAATATCGCCTGGTATTACCCTTACAAAGATTTTGCCGACCTGATCATAAGCATGGAGCTGCGCGAAAAGACCGGTTGGAAAGCCAGTTTTAACACCAGTTACATGAAGCGTTATTACTACTCAGGCGGGATAAACGCTACGTATCAGAATAACTTAAGCCAGGGTGCCTACACCAACGATTGGTCTTTGCAGGGCAATCATCATCATGATTTGCCAAACAAGGCATCGCTGGATGTGAACCTGGATTATATCAGCAACAAGCGGATCTGGGAGGGCAGCGACGACATTAATCAGAGCCTTGCCCAGCGGCTTACTTCCAGTGTTTCATACCGCCAACCGCTTGGTTCCTCGTATCTTAATATCGGAAGTGTTTACACGCAGGATATTATCAATGACCGCGCCTCGGTAAGTTTGCCCAGTGCTTCTTTTAACTTCCCTTCGCGCCCTGTGGCGGAACTGTTTTCGGCTTCGTCCGATACTTGGTTCAGCAATCTAAGCTACAATTACAGTGTGCGTTTTGACCATACCGGTGAGCTGCGCGATCCCGGCTACAGCTTTGCAGATGTGTTGTGGGATAACAGCAGAGACCCCGCAGACCCCAGCGGGAATACCTATCTGAACGAGCATCACATGGGGATTAAACACAACCTGGGCTTGTCCTATAACTGGAAGTATAAGGGCTGGCTGAGCTTACGCCAGGGGATGGATTTTCAGGAAAGCTGGATGGACAGGGACAAGAAGAATAACAAGCTGGTGCGGGGCGGTGATTACTCTGCCTATATAGGGAGCAATTTCAATATCTATGGGGTCAGGAACTTCAGCAAGTTTCCCATCCGTTCCATACGCCACATCTTAAGCCCTTCCTTCAGCGTTAGTTACTCCCCTGATTCTCGTAGGAATGAAGACCTTTACAGCTTTGGTGGGATCGGAGTGCGCAGTTCGGAGAAAGCGGCAAGTTTCAGTTATGGACTGGAGCAGAAATGGCAGCTAAAATACATGCAGGGCGGTAATGAGAAGAAGCTGAACGACGTGTTTACGCTTAGCTCACGCGGTTCTGCCAACCTTTACAAGAGCGAGAAACGCTTTAGCAGTATCTCGCACAGTATGAATTTCCGTCCCGGGAACATATCTCTGGGAAGCCTTAATCTTAACCCCGACAAGTTTAAGCTTGGGAACATCGTTCTGGGCTATTCTTCGCAGTTTAGCTTGCAGCAGAACCCGTATTTGGTGCATTGGAACGATTATAACCTACGTAACCAGTACTTTTCACAAAGCATCTCGCTGGGCGGATCAGCGCCTTACAACAGCTATTTCCCGCAGCCTAAGAACCTGATGTTCGACAGCTTTGGGACTAGTGATTCCCTAAGTATCATGGATCAGTTTGGGGAGAACGAAGCCACCGATAACAAGTGGAGTATCTCCGTAACGCACAATCTGTATGCGCCTAAGGATATCTTCCGATCCCAAAGCAGCAACCTGCGCCTGGGGCTTACATGCAAGCTAACTGAAAACTGGGGCTTGAGTTACAGTAACTATTATAACCTGAAAGATAAACAAATGATATCCCAGAGCTTCAATCTAACCCGCATGCTACATTGTTGGAAGATGGATATATCCATCAACCGGCGCAACGAATACTGGGACTATCGGATAACTCTGTTTAACCTGTTATTACCTGATGCGTTGAGGTTCCAAACCCGTGAAAGCAAAAAGTATTAAACGTGCCATCTTTCTGGATCGGGATGGCGTGCTAAGCCCCGATGAACTGGGTTATATCAGCAATCCTGACTTGTATCATTTATACCCATACACCGGTGCTGCCTTGCGCGTCCTTAAACAGCTTGGTTTTCTGCTGTTTGTGGTTACCAATCAATCCGGAGTTGCACGGGGCTACTTTACCGTGGAAGCCCTGGAAGCTGTATTAGCCCGCATGAAAAGCCTTATAGCAGCGGAAGGGGTGGAACTTGATGGGGTGTATTATTCTCCCTATTTCAAGGATGGCATCGTAGAGCCATACAACATTCAGCATGAAGACCGCAAACCCGGAACCGGTATGTTTAAGCGTGCCCTGAGGGAATTTGGCTTTGATGTGGGTGCTTCGTGGATGATTGGCGACAGAGCCACCGATATAGAGTTTGGCAAGAACGCCGGGCTTAAAACCATGCTGCTCCTGAGCGGTAACGGGCAAAAGGAAATGCTTGGCAACCTGGAAAGCGGCATCCTAAAGCCAAACTTCGTGTGTGAGGACTTGCTTACCGCAGCCTCGCTGATCCAAGCACATGGCTTATGAAAAGCCTGGAACACTACAGCAAAGAGAAGTTTTTATCGTTTAGCTTTACGCAGCAGTACCATGCGCTGAATAAGCTGATCCTTGCGCTGGAGCAGGTATTAAACCAAGATCAGGAAAGGCAGAGACTGATAGCCCACATCCTGGAACTATGCAGCCTCCTGAGTGAACCGAAACCCGCTAAGTTAGGGCTTTTTACCGCAGAGCTGCATCCATCCCTTAGCGCACATCAGGTGCTTAACAAGCTATATTACTATCATGATGAAGCTTTGCGGAAGGATAGCCAGCTTAGCATCCGCACCGGCGATGGCAGCGTGCTTGCCGAACCGGAAGCAAGGCAAAGGGCAGCCGGGATAACAATTATTTGCGATAACCTGCGCTCAGTATTCAACATCGGTTCGCTGTTCCGCAGTGCAGAATGCCTGGGGGTTTCGGAGCTATTGTTGTGCGGCATCAGCTCAAACCCTCTTCACCCCAATATGCCCAAGACTGCGATGGGAACCCAGAGCCTGGTAGCCTGGCAGCATTTTGCGGATACAAAAGAGGCAATTGCCTATTGCAAAGCAAAGAACATGCATATATATGCCCTGGAGACAGTTAGCGAAGCGACATCTGTGTTCCGAACCTCATACTGCTTTCCTATGGCGGTGGTGATTGGCAATGAAAGCCTGGGGATAGAGCCGGAAACGCTGAAACTATGTGACTCTTATATCACTCTTCCGCAGCTTGGCTGGAAGAATTCCCTTAATGTGGGGGTGGCAACCACCGCAGCCCTGTATCAGATAATCTTTGGAGCTAATAATGGATAACAACGAGTATTACAGCAAGTTAAGTGCTTTGCTGGAGAATCATAGCAGCATCTGGCAAGCCAGCGTGGTGGAGAGCGACGGTTCCACCCCTGCCAAGAGCGGGATGAAGCTTGCCGTGCCCCTGACAGAAGCGGTGTTTGGTAATCTGGGAGGCGGAGAAATGGAGCATAAAGTAATCAGCTTCATCCGTGAAAGCCAGCCTTCAGGAGCCAGGATATACAGCTTTGCATTGGCAGCGGATGGCTCTGCGGCGGATTTTAGCACTTCCATGATTTGTGGAGGGAAGGTAAGCGTTTATATCGAAGCTTTGCACCTTTCAGAGCGTTTGTACATCGTGGGTGCCGGGCATTGCGGAAGGGCACTTGGGCAGCTTGCCAGGCTGTGCGGATTTCATGTAAGCCTGATTGATAACCGCGCTGAGATTATCCAAGATGATTTAAGCGGTTTTGCTCATAATGCCGTGCTGCATGATTACACCGATCTGACTGAGGTGATTGGCTTTAGTCACTCTACTTATGTGGTAATCATGACCCATGGTCATCTGCACGATAAAGAAGTTTTGGAGCAGTGCCTGAGGCAAGATTGTGCATATCTGGGCATGATTGGCAGCAAAACCAAAGTAGCCCAAACCTTTGCCAAACTGAAAGATAAAGGCTTTACTGATGCAGAGATAAGCAAATGTCATGCCCCGATCGGGCTTCCCATCGGCTCGCAAACGCCCTATGAAGTGGCAGTAAGCATCATGGCAGAGCTTATCATGACGCGGAGTGGCAGATCAGCCTTCTAATCCTCTCTTCCTGCACGAAACATAAATTCCCATATAGCTATTCCCATATTTGGAATGCGTATTGCATACAGCGTATTACCCCAAAGTAGTATGAGATATACTTTGTGTTGAGATGGAGATAAATGATAAGACCTTTGCGTAATTGCTCAAAGCTGACACGACAAAGCTGAGATCGGAAAGTT
>CAYSGM010000040.1:8299-21077 GCA_964430595.1 uncultured Candidatus Cloacimonas sp. | reverse complement strand
GAACATGTGAAGCCGACCCCGATGAACGACACCTACCGCAGCGTAAGCCGTAACCTGAAGGCTTTAGGCGTGTCCGCTGCCTACAAAAGCGATTTTGGCACCTACCTCAGCAAGTTGCGGGACGAGCAGGAGCACGTGCATTATGTATCCTGGTACAACCTCTTTATCAAGATGATGTGGGCGATGCAGGCTGCCTATCCGTCGGTAGATTTGGCAAGTATAACCCGCGCGCAGATAGATGCGGAAAACCTTCCCTGTATTACTGTGTCCGCTGCTGTGGAAGCAGGTCTGCTGCCCAGGGTGAGAGGTAGTAACTCACTTATTGCGGAGATGTAGGCAAGGCAGGTGCTAGAAGGGGTGAAAAGGGACTAACGTATCGCTGAGGGATGTTGCCTATTCCTGCTACAAAGGCATTTACCACTAAGTAAAGCCTTTCTATGCTGTCGTCATTTTCTATAACTAAATCCACTTGCTCTTTTTTAAAGCTGTCGTCCAGCTGGTTATACATTCTATGGCGGGCGTTACTTAGAGCTTCGCCTCTGGCTACTAATCTGTTAAGACGGGTTTCCTTAGTAGCAGTTACCAGTATCAGATAGTCGAAACACTTTTGCAGATTTGCTTCGAACAGTAAGGGAACTTCGAAGCAGAGCACAGGGTCGTCACTGGTTTCCACAATTTCCTGCATGTCTTCTAGGACTAGCGGATGCAGCAGGGAGTTTAGATACTCCACTTCTTTCGGATTCTTGAATACTGTCTCTGCGAGCTTTTGCCTGTCTATTTGTCGGGATGAACCAGATGCTTTCTGATCTTTTAGTATCGCGGTGGAATATCGGTTAAGAAGTGCTTCTATAATGAAAGAATCTGCCAGACGTTGATTAGCGATGGTATCGGTATAGATCACGCAGATGCCTTGGGCTTCAATCGCTTGGCAGAAGCTGCTTTTCCCGCTGCCAATGTTGCCGGTGATACCAATGAGCAGGGGACGCTTACTTGGTGGCATCGGTAAGAATCTGCATCAGTTCTTCGAAAGCCACATCGGTTTGGATGCTGCCAGCTTGGGCGACAGATACTTTACCGGTCTGTTCGGAAACGATGATAGCAACTGCATCGCTAAGCTCGGTTATCCCGATGCCGGCGAGGTGACGGGTGCCAAACTTGCGGACATAATCCGGCTTTTTGGATAGGGGAAGCACCACTTTGGCTGCCATAATGCGTTCTCCGCGGATAATGATGGCACCATCGTGTAGAACGCTTTTCGGGTTAAATATAGTAAGGATAAGCCGCATGGAGATGGCGGAATCAATCAATTCACTACTGTGAATGTATTCATGGAGCTTGCGTTTGTTTTCCAGGATAATCAGGGCACCGGTCTTGCGAAAACTCATGGAGGAAACTGCATCGATCAGAGGGGAGTATAGAGAGGTCTTTTCCCGCTTTCGGAAGGCAATACCAAGCTCTTTGGATAGGTTTAGCCTTGCCAGAATGGATCTCAATTCCGGTTGGAAAAGGATTACCACCGCAACAATCCAGAAGTTGCGAATGGCACTTAGCAGGGAACTTACCACCTTGAGATCGAAAACCACTGCCAGAAAGTAGAGCAGCATAAGGAATAAGAGACCCCAAAGCACCTGATAACCACCGGATTTGCGGACAATTAGCAAGGATTGGAAGATAAGAAAAGCGATGATCAGGATGTCTATGATATCCTTGAATATGGGGATAAGAAAGCCCATATTAACTACCTTTCCACGGCTGAGCCGTCAATTGATTCGCTAGCAATAGCCCGGAATACCCGGAGGAAATTTGCATGCGCCAAAACATCATGACAGCGGATAACGGCTACATTCTGCATTGCTCCCCATGCAGCAGCAGCAAGGCTTCCTGCCAGCCGTTGCTCTACCGGAGTGGGGACAATGGCATTGATAAAGCTCTTTCTGCTGGCACCCAAGACTATGGGCAAGCCGAGCTTGTGAAAGACATCTAGATTAGCTAAAAGCTTTAGATTGTGTTGCAGGTTTTTGCCGAAGCCAATACCGGGATCAAGCATGATATTGCTGATTTTAATCCCCTTTTTGAGGCAGAAATCTATACGTTCGGAGAAGAAGGCATAAATGTCGCGCAGAACATCCTGATATGCAGGATTGTTCTGCATGTTCTGTGGCTGTCCCTGCATGTGCATAATGATTACTCTGGTATGGGGATAGGAGGCAATGATATCAGCCATATCGGGATCATCACGCAGCGCAGAGATATCATTGATGATATCTGCCCCATTCTCCAAAGCTGCTTTGGCAACTGAGGCTTTGCGGGTGTCTATGGAATAAAGAGTGTTGGGGTGATCGGTTATGAGTTCTTTTAGAACCGGAATAATGCGTTGCATTTCTGTTTCCATGGCAACAGGAAGCGCACCGGGGCGAGTGGATTCCGCTCCAAGATCAATAATGGATGCTCCCTGCTGGATCATGGTGTGGGCATGCTTAACTGCCTGATTTGCCTCTATGTACAGGGCACCATCCGAGAAAGAATCCTCAGTTAGGTTCAGGACTCCCATAATCTTGGGGATAGAGATGTTGTTAATCTTCATTGATCACAAACTTGCAGCGTACCCGATATTTACGCTCCGCCACCCATGCTCCCCGAAAACCAAATCGCCACTGAGGCAAGACTTTTTTTAGGGCTTCCACATAGTTACCGGTGGAATATGAAAGCACGATTACGCTATTCATATCCACTCCCCCTTTCTGGGTGAGCTTGAACTCGAGATACACCTCGCCTTCCACATCAGGGACGATCAAAGGTTTGGGTTGCGAGATGATGTATGCTTCCCCATCCCCCATTTCGAGATCAGCAGAGAAGCCGAAGTTACCGCTTGGAAGCGTGTTTCCTAAATTCCTGAGGGTGTTTGCGGTTCTGTTTCTGGATAAGCGGACGGGGTCGTTGCTGGAGTTTGCGGATGCGGGTGTTTCGATAACCGGGCTTTCAATAATCCGGGGTTGAGTTGTTACATTAGTGGGCTGTGGTTCAGATGGAGTAGATTCGCTTACCGTTGCAGAATTCTCTTCTGCAATAGCGGTATCTTCACGGGGAATAACTCCCTTGCTTGCCAGAGTGGAGGAAAGCTTGGGGGTTTCAGGGAGTTCCCATTCAAAGCTGTGCCATTTGAGGGGGAGATTAGGCTTAACTGCGAAAAACGTAAAGAGCAGCAAGAGTATAAGATGCGCTATAGCAGAGATAGTATAGCCATTGGTTAGTTTAGGATGTAGCTTTAGGAACTTCACTTTAGTTTCTCTGCGGTGGCTACGAAGATACGCTCAAAGCCGGCACTGCGAATAATGTCCATCAGATTGATCAGCTTTTGCACTTGCACTTTATCCTCGGCGGAGATACGCACCACCTGTTCAGGATCAGCGTATTTAGCCTTTAGGACATTTGGAAGCTCTTGCATGGTTATAGGTTGCTCCATGAAGAACAGCTTGTCATCACTATAATATGTGATATTTAGAGTCTGATGGTTCTGGCGGGAAGCAGTGGTAGATCCCGGTAGTTTTACCGGAAGTCCGGTTTGGCTGGCAAAATTGGAGGCAATGAGCAGAAACAGCAAAAGTAGGAAGATAACATCTGTCATAGATATCAGCATGGTGGTGCTGATCTTCTGCTTAGTAACGCGCAGTTTCATAGCTTAGGCTTATCCTGCTTAAAGGTTTCGAACTTGATGATGTATTCCACGGCGATATCCTGCATGTCTTTCACGATATTCTCCAGGAACTGAACCAGATCGTTATAGAAGATAATGGTTACTATGCCCACTACCAAACCGCCGATGGTGGTTAGCAAGGCTTCCCAGATGCCTCCGGCGAGCATGGAGATATCCACCCCGCTTTGGCTTTGTCCCTGGATATTCATAAATACCCTTACCATCCCAATCACGGTTCCCAGAAATCCAATCAGAGGGGCAATTGCAGCAAATGTGGAAAGCCAGCCCATGCCACGTTCAAGCTCGTGTAGTTGCAGATTTGCGGTGGATTCCATGCTCTGGTTTATCAGCTCCAGATTATCCACACTACTGTTGAACAGCTTATCCAGCATGATACCAAGGGGACTGGACTGACCGTAGATCTTGATCACACTGCGCATATTATCCAGCTTTTCTTGCTGCTGAAGAGATGTTTGCAGCTTTCGGTTGGCGTTTCTAACTCGCTTTAGCTGGCGGTATTTTTCGATTACTATGCCAATCACGATTACGGATATCACCAACAGGATATACATCAGGAAGCCGCCACGAACAATTAGACTAAATACGGACATTATGCCTCTTTTGAGATAAGATTTTAAAGAAGGGATAATGGAACACCAACCAGAGCCGGTGTCCCATTATCATAATAAACAGATGCTAAGCTTTCTTTTACAAGCCGATGGCATCGGATGCTAATTTACTACTCTTAAGGCAGGGATAGTTAATCCTTGTGCTGATCGTGAAAGCTCTTCATGAATTCTGCTAAAGCATGAGCTGCGGTTAACGGGAGAGAGTTATATGTGGATGCACGGCAACCACCCACATCACGATGACCCTTCAAACCGATCATGCCTTGCTTCTTGGCTTCGCTGATAAAGAGATTTTCAAGATCTTCAGTAGGTAAGCGGAAGGTAATGTTCATCAGGGAGCGATCTTCCTTCTCCACTGTGCCTTTGTAGAAACCGCCTGAAGCATCGATAGCTTTATAGATGTAATCGGCCTTGGCAATGTTGTTCTTCTCTACATTATCCAGTCCACCGTAGGCTTCAATCCACTTAAGCACTAAACCGATAAGGTAAATAGTAAATGTGGGAGGAGTGTTATACATGCTGCCATTCTTGGCATGAATCTGGTAATCCAGCATAGAGGGTAAGCCGGTGGCTGCGCTTGCCAGAAAATCTTTCTTAATCATCACCACTACACAACCTGAGGGACCTACGTTCTTCTGAGCACCAGCATAGATCATGGAATACTTCTGTACATCAATGGGCTTGCTCATGAAGTTGGAGCTCATATCTGCAATTAGTGGAATTCCAGCCGGGATATCAGGATCAGTCTTCCATTCTGTGCCAAAGATGGTGTTATTGGTAGTGATATGCACGTAGGAGGGATTATCGGAAAGCTTCCAGGTTTTGGGAATATAGCTGAAGTTCTTGTCTTCCGAAGTTGCGGCTACGTGCACTGTTTTACCAATCTTCTTAGCTTCGCCAATAGCTTTCTTGCTCCACACGCCGGTATTTATGTAGTTTGCTTCTTTGCCCTCATGTGCAAAACTCATCGGCACCATAAGAAACTGCATGCTTGCTCCTCCCTGGAGGAAAAGAACTTCCCAATCATCGCCTAAGCCATATATGCGCTTCACTGCTGCATAGGTTTCGTCGATAATCGCCTGGTATTCCTTGCTGCGGTGGCTCATTTCCATCACAGAAAGTCCCATACCCTTATAGTTGAACAAATCTGCCTGTGCTTCCCGCAATACTTCTTCTGGCAGTACTGCCGGACCAGCGTTAAAGTTATGTACGCGTTCCATTTGTATCCTCCCGGATCTATTTTTGTATTCTGAGTGCAAGAATTTCTCAGTCTATTCTTTAAGGCAAGGGATTTTTTTGCATACCACAATTATATTGACTGGATTAGTGCCTCAGAAATGTTGAATCAAAGGTGTAACTATATGATTCATGAAATGTTAAATGATTATCAGCTTATTTTAGCTTCCGGCTCTCCCAGGCGTAAGGAACTGTTTTCCTTGCTTGGTTTGAAGCCCCTTATCATGCCCGCAGATGTACCGGAACCGATTACTGCCGAAGAGCCCGGTATTCAGGCGATGAAGCATGCTCAGAATAAGGCAGAATGTGTCCTGAAACAATTGCACATAATCGAATCAGTTTCTCTGGCTAACAACTCCGCCCCCCATACCGATAAAGCTGTCATCGTAGTAGCTGCCGACACCTTGGTTGCTGTGGATTCCCATGTATTAGGCAAACCAAGTGATGAAGCGGAAGCAAGGACATATTTGCGCATTTTATCAGCAAAAGAACACGAAGTATATACCGGTATTTGCATTGGTTTTGATAACAAACTACTATGTGATTATGAGTGCACCAGGGTGAGCTTTGCACATCTATCAGAGCATGAGATAAGCTCTTATATCTATACCGGAGAACCCTTTGATAAAGCAGGAGCTTATGGGATCCAAGGCTATGGAGCACAGTTTATCTGCAAGGTCCGGGGCTGCTATTTCAATGTGATGGGCTTCCCCATCCGAAAGTTCTACGATATGCTAAAGACATTACTGAATGGAGATTTGTGATGAGACTGTTACGAAATGGATATGTATGGCAGAATGGCGCGTTCCTCAACCATAGTAGCTCTGTCCTGATTAGCAATGGTAAAATTGAGCAGATTCTACCCGATACCATGCCTGCTCCAGCATCCGTGAATGAAACCATAGATCTGAATGGTGCCTTCGTTTATCCAGGTTTCACCGATACTCACACCCATAGCTTTGAGGGTGGATTGTATTCTTTGGGAGTTGATCTTTCCCGCATCATCAGCATTGAGGAATTAATAGATCTGATCAGCAAAGCATCTCATGCCACCCAGGCGGGTGAGCCAATCTTTGCCTGGCAGTTTGAAGATACTGCTATTATGGAAAAGCGCTTTCCCTACATTGCAGAGCTGGATGAAGTCTGCCCGGATAAACCGCTAATCTTAAGAAGGATAGATGGTCATTCCTGCATTCTGAATAGCTTTGCCAGAAAGCTTATCAGTCATCTCGTAAGCACAGAAGCAGAGGTTCTGCGTGGTAACAACAACGATCTTGCCGTGCATTATTTTCATGGCAAGCTATCTGAAGAAGCAGTGTTAAGTGCCTATCAGGCTGCCGCCCGGATAGCTTTGAAAGGCGGGTTTACAGGCGTCCACACTATGATCGGCGATGCAGATCAGAGCATTGGTCACTACCGCCTTATCCGCGATAATCTTGGTGCTTTCCCCATAAAATATACCATTTACCCTCAGTCTTTCAATATCGCCGCTGCCCTGGATGCAGGTGCAGTGCGAATTGGCGGATGCATCCTGGCAGATGGCTCTATCGGCTCAGCAACGGCTGCCGTCATGGAACCTTACCAGAAAAGCTTTGCCAGAGGCATACTTTACCAGAGTGATGAATTCTGGAAAGCGTTTATAACCGAAGCCCATAAGCACAATCTGCAAGTAGGAGTTCACTGTATTGGCGATCGTGCCATAGCGCAAATCAACAATGTTTACAAACACCTTGCCGAAATCGACTTTCGGGACTTACGTCACCAGCTTATCCACTGCGAATTGACAGATGATGCCCTGATTGCCGATATCAAGGCATCCGGCGCAGTGCCGGTTATGCAGCCCAATTTTGATTTGCTTTGGGGTGGAGAGGCTTCCTTATACTATAGGATGCTTGGGCAAGAACGCTACCAAAACATGAATCGTTTCCGATCTTTTACCAATAATTCAGTGCGTATCACCGGCAGTTCGGATTGGTATATCACCTCTATGGACATCGTGCAATCTATCCACGCAGCTATGTTCCACCACAATCCCAAAGAGCGTTTAACCCACAGTCAGGCAGTGGACATCTACTCTGCAAACGCAGCCTGGTTAATCGGAGAAGAGGACATAAACGGAACAATCGCACCGGGATATTGTGCGGATTTCACGGTTTTAAGCCATCCTCTGGATGACGTTAACAACACCCCAAAAGTCCTGAAAGTTATTCTTGATGGTGAGATTGTATATGAAGCCACTTAAGCTCCAGCCCGGTGCATTTAATATCGAGCAGATTATTATCAATGAACTAGCCTTGCATCCTTCCTGCAAGCTGATAGATATCTACAAACTGCTTTTCCAGGCATACTTTGGTCCCGCTCATCTACTTCGGGACAGGGCATCAGTTACCGAAAGCATCATGACTGAAACCCTAAGTATGCAGCACGCTTATAAACCGCTTATTCAGGATATTGGCAATGGCATGGGTTATTGCCGGATAAGCCTCGGGAACCTCAAACCCGATACTTCAAACAATCCCGTAAGTTTTAAACAGCAGTGCGAAGCTTTAGCAGATTTGATGCAACTATCTTGTCTGGAAGCCGAGCCCCCCTACACGATTAACGATATCTGGGAGAATTACAAAAAAACCATTCTTGCTATCTATCCCGCCAGTAAAGAAGAATGGGAAGAAGTGTCCACTCTTGCAAAAGTAGCCATGCTACCAAGCCATTCCGATAACTTCAGAAATACTTATCTTCCCCATTACCGCATTATAGATATCCAGTTAGTAGAAAAGATACCCCTGCACATGAATCCGGCTTAAGCTTTAGGAGAATAAATGAAACCAGTCCGTGTCCGTTTTGCCCCCAGCCCCACCGGCTATTTACATATAGGTGGACTTCGCACCGCATTATACGACTTTTTGTTTGCCCGTTCCATGCAGGGTAAGTGTATTCTTCGCATCGAAGATACCGACCAAAGCAGAGAAGTGGCAGGTGCTGCCGTGAATCTTATAGATATCCTACACAAGTTAGGCATAGATTTTGATGAAGGTCCCGGGATTGGGGGCGAGTTTGAACCCTACACCCAATCAGAGCGTCTTCCTTTATATCACAAGCATGCAGAGCAACTGCTGGAGTCCGGTAACGCATACCACTGTTTTTGCAGCCCGGAAACCCTTACCGCTATGCGCGAAGAACAACAAGCCAATGGACAATTCGTGAAATACGATCGCCGTTGCCTTAGCCTGAGCAAAGAAGAAGTAGCCAGCAAACTGGCAGAAGGGCAACGTTATGTTATCCGCCTGAAGATGCCTGATAACAGGATATTTTCCTTTGATGATGTTGTGCGCGACAGAGTGGAAATGGATAGCGCTCAATCCGACGATCAGGTGCTGGTAAAAAGCGATGGCTTCCCCACTTATCATCTGGCAGCAACGGTGGATGATCACTACATGCAGATTTCCCATGTTATCCGTGGTGAGGAATGGCTATCCAGCACCCCCAAGCATCTGTGGCTGTATGAATGCTTGGGATGGGAGGCACCGATATGGGTGCATCTTCCTTTGATACTATCAACTGACCGTAGTAAGTTAAGCAAACGCATGAATGATGTATCGGTAGAAAGCTATATTACAAAGGGTTACCTTAAGGAAGCGCTCCTAAACTTCGTGGCTCTGTTGGGTTGGCATACTTCGGATGACAGGGAGTTATACACTCTCGAAGAGATGTGTTCCGCTTTCAGTCTGGAGCGGGTAAACAAAGCCGGAGCGATTTTCGATCTCGCCAAGCTGGATTGGATGAATGGTCAATATATGCGCAGTTTACCTCTGGAGACAATTGCCGAAAGGTGCGAGCTCTATTTTATCGCCGGTGGTTTGGACATAAGTGATAGGCACAAATACCTGAGGTGTGTGGAAGTTGCCAGAGAGAGATGCACTTTACTGCCCGAGATTGTGGAATACAGCAAAATGTTTTACATGAATGCCGCTTTATCAGCAGAGGATATGGATACTCTTGCCCAGCCAGAATCACAGAAAGTTCTATCCTGGTTCGCCGATGAGCTGCAAAAAGCATTACCCCTGGATGCAGATAAAATCCACGAGCTAACCAAGCTTTGCACAGCTTCAATCGGCGTAAAGGGTAAAGCATTATACACTCCCTTGCGTTTATCATTAATCAGCCAGGCTCATGGACCGGATTTACCAAATACCTTTGCCATCCTTGGCGACAGTGAGGCTATTGAACGCATCAGGAAGCACATTATCACGTAAATGAAGCGATATCCCAACCCCCTCATTGTATTAGCTTACTAGTTTCTTCCCTGCATGCAATGCAGTATCATTGCAGGTTTATTACAGATGAAATCTGCAATGATACTGTAATGATACTGTAATTCATGCACGTGCATTCCCGAAGCTGATGATTGTAAGATGCATCAACTACAACTCACCATTTACTATACGATTTGGAACAGCCCTTGCTTCATATTGGCGTATGAAGATTATTAATAATAAAGGCTGGCTAAAAATGAAGTGTAGCATCTTAACATTATTGCTTATCAGTATAGCTGTAACGCTATGCGCCAATGTTAGTTTCACTTATTCACTAACCACACCCAAGTTCGAAACACAAGGTAATTATATCGCTGTAAGCTTGGATAACGCAAACAGCTGGGGTGAGCCCGGCAGCCCAAATCTACCCTGGGTAGGCGTAAAGCTGCTTCTACCTGCTGGTAACGAAGCACAATCTATTGTCGTAAAGCGTTATAACCCCCAAACATTCGAGCTGAGAGCTCCTATCGCACCCATTCAGCAACAGTATCCCTTTTCGCACACGGTAAGCGAAGCTGCGGATCTGCCTAACCCCGCTATATACCAATCTTCCGGTGCATATCCAGACAAACAAGATAACGGGCTGAGCACATATTTCCTGAGTGGGAATCCGATTGCCTTCTCTGCCGTAAGTCCTTTCGAATATTTCCCCAAAACCAACAAGCTTGTTTTCTACAGGACGATTACCGTGGATATCAGCTACTCTTCCGGCTTAAGAGCTTTGGAAGCTATGAGTTTGTTAAAACAAGATGCATTTACAGCCAGCCGTCTGCGCAATTCAGTAGATAACCTTGAGAATATTGCCACCACTACAAACAGATTGGTTGGCTACGATTATTTAATGGTGATAGACCAGGCTAAATACCTGAACTGGGTTCCCTTGAAAAGCTTATATGAGAGCAGGGGTTTGAACGTTTTGGTAAAGCCAATCAATGAGATAATCGCTTCAAGCCCGGGGGCAGATACCCAGGAGAAACTGCGTAACTACATTATCAGCATCTTTAGCACCAATCCCCTGCGCTACGTATTTTTAGCCGGCGATACAGACCTCATTCCCCACCGTGGTTTTTATGTAAATATGGGTCCTGAAAGCTATGTAGATCAAGATATTCCGGCAGACATGTATTACTCTTGCCTAGACGGAAACTGGAATACCGATGGCGACAGCAACTGGGGTGAAGGTAATGAAGCAGATTTAGCCCCGGAACTGGCAATAGGACGCTTTGGCTACAACAACGACACCGAAATATCCAACTTCCTGAACAAAGTAATGAGCTATATGCTTGCCCCAGTAGAAAGCGAGATTAAGACTTCTTTCTTCGCCGGCGAATGGCTATGGGACGGACCCACCTGGGCAGGTGATTACATGGACGAGATGATCGGCGGAAGCTCTGCCAACGGCTACACCACCGTTGGCTTACCCACCTCATGGGCTATAACCACGCTTTATGACAGAACCTTTGGTGCTGCCGATTCTTGGGGAGCAAGCCAAATCCTACCTCTTTTATCTCAGGGTGCTAATTTTGTAAACCACTTAGGGCACTCCAATACTACTTATAACATGAGGCTATCAAACAACCAGGTTACAGCCAATAATATCACAAATAACGGCTCTACCCACAATTACTCCATATACTTCTCTCAGGGCTGTTATGCAGGAGCATTTGATAACCGGGATACAGAACCCGGAAACTATACCAGCGATTGCATCACAGAGAAGTTTACTTCCATAGCTACTGCAGCTGCGGGAATGATAGCTCACTCCAGGTATGGTTGGGGAATGCAAGGCGGTACAGATGGTGCTTCCCAATACATACACAGACAATATACTGATGCTATCTTTGGCGAAAATATCCATGAGCTTGGTTACACCCTTGTGGATTCCAAGATAGATAACATTCCCTACATAAGCGGAACTGCGGTGATGTATTGGGTTACATACGAGACTAACCTAATAGGTGATCCTGCGATGATGCTTTGGACTAATACTCCTCAGAATGTAACAGCCAATATACCGGCTGAATGGATGATGGGGCTGAACAATTTCCAAATTTCCACCAATGCTCCGTATGGCGAGTTTATCCTAAAGAACGGCGATATCACTGCATATCACGCTTATGCAAATGCTACCGGCATGATATATGTGAACCTGTTTACCAGCCTTACACCGGGGGCATATCGAGTTTATATAAACGCTCCAAATTTCTACGCTTATGAAACAAGCGTTACGGTTACCGCCTCCCAAATGCCGTATATTGTTTGTAGTAGCTACGTTTTTAACGATAATGATGGCTTACATCATACCGGTGAAACACTTACTGCCAGCCTCTATGCAAAGAATATGGGCTTGATTTCTTTGGATACCCCCGCTACCCTCAGCCTAAGTTCTACTTCCCCAAATATCCAGGTGCTTAGCGCACCGGTAAGCCTTACAACAATTTCACCGGGAGATTCTCTTGCCTTGCAGGCAGCATTCCAGTTTCGTATCATTGGTAGTTTTGCTGATGGTATCAGTGCCAAGCTTATATTCACCGCAAACTACGCCAGCCATACAACGGCATCAGAAGTCTATTTACCGCTTAATGCCCCCAATCTGCAAATAGCTTCCTATCAGATCATGAATAACTCTTTGGTAGTTATGCCGGGGGACAGCCCTGCGATTAACCTTAGCATACTAAATTCAGGTAGTGGCAATGCCGAAACCCCCTTCCTGATCCTCTTTACAGATTCGCCTAATATAACCTTATCCGAAACTGAGCTATTCTTCTCCCCCATTTTGCACAATAACACGCAATTAGTAGAGAATGCTTTCACGGTTAACATCAATCCTGATGCACCAATTAACACTGATATCACTATTACGTATATCCTTACCGCAGAAAA
The DNA here is from genome assembly GCA_964430595.1 of uncultured Candidatus Cloacimonas sp. GTDB lineage: Bacteria > Cloacimonadota > Cloacimonadia > Cloacimonadales > Cloacimonadaceae > Cloacimonas. The sequence continues at coordinate 8,322 of CAYSGM010000040.1, read as the reverse complement.
TGGTAGCACTGTGGATGGCTCTT
>CAYSGM010000040.1:0-8289 GCA_964430595.1 uncultured Candidatus Cloacimonas sp. | reverse complement strand
CCATAAACTTCAGCTTTGAACCCGATTTCCAGGGCTGGCAAAGCATCAATCTGGGAACAAACTATACCAATCAGTGGCATCGTTCCAGCACTCGTAATAATACTTTGAACGGCACTTATGCCATGAAGTTTGGCAGCACCGGCAGCACCCAATACTCCGGAAATGCCTATGGTGCGCTGGAAAGCCCCGCTATGGACGTAAGCCCCGGTTGCCAGCTGAAATTCTTCCACTGGATGCAGGCAGAAAGCCATGAAACCCTGGACACCTACGCCTGGGACGGCGGCTTTGTGCAGATGAAACTGAACGGTGGCAACTGGCAGCAGATCAATCCTGTTGACGGCTACCCCTATCGCGTGTATAATAACCCCGCATCCCCATTGATAGCCGAAACCCTTATCTATTCCGGCAGCTTCGATTGGACGGAAGAAACCTTTGAACTTGGCGAAGTATCCGGAACAGCTAAGTTCCGTTGGGTATTTGGCAGTGACGGCTATGTTGGCGGTGAAGGCTGGTATATAGACGATGTCCGCATCGTTGGCTCTGGCTCGCCCGCAGAAGATCCCATTGTTGCAGTTGCCAAACTCCAGCTATTCGAAAACTATCCCAATCCCTTCAATCCCAGCACAAACCTGCGTTTCAGTTTACCTGCCGATATGGATGTCCGCTTGGATATATTCAATATAAAAGGACAATTGGTGCGCACCCTTCTGAATGCTAATCTTAAGCCCGGAACCCACAACATCACATGGGATGGGACAGATTCCACAAGCCGCACCGTAGCAAGCGGTGTTTACTACTATCGCCTCAGCACCCCCACAGGAACCCAGAGCAGAAAAATGCTCCTAATGAAATGAAGAAGCTTTCCTCGGATAACAAAATCGTAGTCCTAACCGGCGCTGGTATAAGTGCGGAATCAGGTATCCGCACCTTTCGCGATTCCGGTGGCTTGTGGGAAAACCACAGAATCGAAGATATTGCCACCTACAGCGGGTTTAGAAAGAATCCGGCTTTGGTATGGGAATTCTATCGTAACAGATGGGAACAAAGCAAAGCTGCCAAACCCAATGCCGCACACCATGCTCTGGTGGAACTGGAACGCCATTTAACCAACAACTTCACCCTGATAACCCAGAATGTGGATGGTTTGCATGGCAAAGCCGGAAGCATAAACCTCATAGAAATGCACGGCAGCTTGAACCGCTGTTTTTGCACTTCCTGTAAACACAAGCTTGGCACGGAAGATACCGATCCCCATGCTAAGATTCCCTTGTGCCCCAAATGCGGCTCCTACTTAAGACCGGATATCGTGTGGTTTGGAGAAATCCCCTGTTCCCTTTTTGAAATTGAAAACAGCCTCAAGAAGTGCGATGTGTTTATCATTATTGGCACCAGCGGGGTAGTGTATCCTGCTGCTGGTTTTGTTATGACAGCAAAGCTTATGGGTGCCCATACTATTGCCATTAATCTGGATACGCCGGATAATCTATCGTTTTTAGATGAGTTTCATAAGGGCAAATCCGGAGATATCCTGCCTGCTTTAGTTAAAGAGTGGACGAGGGGTTAGGTTTTAGGTTACAGGTGTTAGGTGACCGGTGACAGGTTGTAGGTGACAGGTAGCTAAATTGCTAGATATATAGATAAGCCCCGGTTTCCCCGGGCTTTTGTTTTGTTCAGCAAACATGCATACCAGTAACCTGTCACCTAACACCTGTAACCTGAATAACTACACCCCCGGTCTGCCAATCGCGTAATAGGAAAAGCCAATTTCACGCACAGCATTGGGGTTGTAAAGGTTGCGTCCATCGAAGATAACCGGCTGTTTTAGCAGGCTGGCAATACGCGTAAAATCAGGTTAGCGGAACTGACGCCATTCGGTGATAAGCAGCATGGCATCGGCACCTTCCAGAGTGCTATACTCGTTTTCGCAGAGTTCAATGTGGGGGTTATCGCCAAAGATGCGTTTGGCTTCGTCCATGGCAACGGGATCGTAGGCTTTTATGGTGGCACCAAGGGCTATCAGGGCATTTATAATCACAATTGATGGAGCTTCCCGCATGTCGTCTGTCTGGGGTTTGAAGGCTAAGCCCCAAATAGCAAAGCACTTGCCGGAGAGGTCATCGCCAAAATGCTTCTGCACTTTTTGCACAAGGATGCGTTTCTGAGCGGCGTTCACTTCCTCGACGGCTTTCAGGATGGGGGAATCGTAGCCCTTTTGGTTTGCCATATGGATAAGGGCTTTTATATCCTTAGGGAAGCAGCTTCCGCCATAGCCAACCCCCGGGTAGATGAATTTATAGCCTATACGGGAGTCACTACCGATGCCGTTACGTACTTCCGCCACATCAGCGCCATATTCGTCGCACAGGCGGGAAATTTCGTTTATAAAGCTAATTTTGGTGGCAAGCAGGGCATTGGCGGCATATTTGGTCATTTCCGCACTGCGGATGCTCATAACCAGCACTCTATCGTGCGTGCGGCAGAACGGCGCATAGAGAGTTTTCATGGTTTCTCCCGCCTGGGGATTATCGGTTCCGATAACCACTCTGTCCGGGCTCATAAAGTCATCTATGGCAGTTCCTTCTTTTAGGAATTCGGGATTGGAGACCACATCGAAGCTGATGTTCATGCCTCTGCCGAATAGCACGGAAGCGATTTTACTCCGCACCAGATCAGCGGTGCCAACAGGGACGGTGGATTTATCCACGATTATCTTGGGGCTATTCATATACGAGGCAATCTCGGCAGCAGCAGCAATTACATATTGCAGATCAGCAGAGCCATCTTCATCCGGAGGAGTGCCCACCGCGATAAAGATAATGCCCGATTGCTCCACAGCAGACTTCAGGTCTGTGGTAAAAGTGATTCTGCCGGCTTGCATATTGCGGTGAATCATCTCTTCCAAACCGGGTTCGTGAATGGGGATTTTGCCCAGGGTGAGCATGCTAATTTTATCCGCATCATTATCTACACAGATAACGTTACTGCCCATCTCCGCAAAGCAGGCACCACTGGTTAAGCCTACATATCCGCTGCCAATTACTGCTAGTTTCATGTTGTCTCCTAAGATCTAAGTTAGACGTTAAATGTTAGACGATAGACGTGTAAAGTATTCTATTACATGGGTTAAGCCATCTGTCAGGGTTGTTTTGGGTGACCAGTTGAGGGTGGTTTTGGCTTTGCTATAGTCCAGCATCGAGTTGCGCAGGTCACCTTGTCTGGCTTCACCAAAAGGGGGCTCAATACTGCTTTGCATCAGCCTTTTTATTTCACGGTAAAGGCTTACGGTGGAGGTGGGGATGCAAGTTCCGATGTTAAAGGCATCGCCTTCGCCCTTATCCAGTGCTATCAGGTTGGCGTTCACCACATCGCCTACATATACGTAATCCCGTATCATGCCATCCGGCTGGTCTGCATAGCGGTAAATGGTGGGTGTGACGCCTGCTAACAGCTTTTCCACAAAGAGGGATACTACTCCGGCTTCGCCATGCGAGACCTGCCTGGGACCATACACATTTGCATAGCGCAACACCGTGTAATCTAAGCCGTATTGGTGCTTGTAGAAATACAGATAGCTCTCCCCCACCATTTTGTTGATAGCATACACAGAGAGCGGCTTGGGAGCGTAATTCTCGGTGGTGGGATATTCTTCCGCTTCACCATAAATTGCGCCACCGGAAGAGATAAAAATAACCTTCTTAACCTTGTGTTTAACACTGCACTGGAGGATGTTGATAAACCCTTTCACATTCACTTCCGCATCATAAAGAGGGTTTTCTATAGATAGTGGAACGCTAATCTGGGCAGCGTGATGATTCACTACGTCCGGCTGTTCTTTGGCAAAAAACTGCTCAATTTCAGGATCGCAGATATCCATGTTGTAGAAAGTAGCCTTGGGATTAAGATTGCGCTGATATCCGGTTATCAGGTTGTCAATTTTACCACTTGGTGTCCCGCTTCTATATAAGCATCCGCTACGTGTGAGGCGATAAAACCTGCTCCGCCTGTGATTAAAATCTTCATCCTTCTTGCTCCACTATTTCAAACTCACCCAGCACTTTTACATGCTTGGGATCGATTTTTACAATCACGCACTGATGCAGCATATTCACCTGCAAGTGCACCTCGGAAAGCTTGTCATGGCTTTCAACCACACCTTTAGTGCCTTTAAACGCACCGTCAGTAATCTCCACTTCCAGTCCTTTGGCAAGCCAAAGCCCGGCTTTGATATCCGCGTTCCTGGCACTGCCCCGATTAAGATTAGTAAGATCCCTCAGCAGCTCATTTTGATCGATAACTTTGATGTATCCCACCACATAGCCGGAAAGGCTTAGCACCGGCTTTTGCAAGAGATGCATTACCACAAAGAGATAGCCCGGAAACATCACATTGGCGAAATTCACTTTTCTGCGTTGATATATCCTTGTTGCAGTGAACTGAGGCAGGTAATAGCTGATGTTGTTTTGCTTTGCATAAGTAGCAAGCTTCTTCTCACAGCGGGGCTTGGTGTGGATCACCACCCAACGGGAATCACCCTCGGGGAGCTTCAATTCGCCGAACAATTCGTCTATAAGGACTGGAGTGTGCGTTGACATATATTAGTAGCGATAATGCTCGTTCTTGTAAGGTCCTTCAATGGGAACGCCAATATATGCAGCCTGCTTCTTGGAAAGAACGGTTAGCTGCACGCCAAGCTTGTCCAGATGTAATCTTGCCACTTCTTCATCCAGATGCTTGGGAAGGGTATATACCCCCACTGCGTGGGCATTCGCCCAAAGCTCCATTTGTGCCAAAACCTGGTTACTGAAGGAACAGCTCATTACAAAGGACGGATGTCCGGTAGCATTGCCAAGATTTACCAGTCTGCCCTCAGAGAGCAGGATAATGGCTTTTTCATTGGGAAGCTTGATAAGATCTACCTGGGGCTTGATGTTTACTTTTTCCACACCTTCCATTTCGTAAAGCTTGGTTACCTGGATTTCATTATCGAAGTGACCGATGTTGCAGACAATGGCATTGGATTTCATTTTTTGGATGTGATCTACCCGGATAACGTCGCAATTACCGGTCGCAGTTACAAATATATCAGCTTCGTCTATCACATTATCCAGCGTGTTTACTTCGTAGCCTTCCATGGCAGCTTGCAGAGCACAAATGGGATCAATCTCACTTATGATAACTCTGGCACCAAAGCCTCGCATGGATTGGGCACAACCCTTTCCTACGTCACCATAACCACAAACAAGCACCACTTTACCTGCAACCATGATATCTGTTCCGCGTTTAATGCCATCTGCAAGTGATTCTCGGCAACCATAGAGGTTATCGAACTTGGATTTGGTAACGGAATCGTTAACATTTATGGCAGGGAACAGCAATTCACCGGCAGCGAACATCTGGTATAAACGATGCACGCCGGTGGTGGTCTCTTCGCTAACGCCTTTCAGCTTCTGCGCGGCACGATGCCATTTGTCGGGGTCTGCCTTCAAACCAAAGATGATCAGTTCCTGCACAATGCGCATTTCTTCATTTTCAGAATCTGCAAGCGGGAGTGTCCCTGTTTCTTTATACAGGTTTTCCAGACGGTAGCCTTCATGCACCATCAAAGTGGCATCTCCCCCATCATCTACAATTAAATCCGGAGCATCATCCCAGGACAAAGCCTGTAAAGTGCACCACCAGTATTCTGCCAGGCTTTCACCCTTCCATGCGAACACGGGGATGCCTTTTTCAGCGATAGCCGCAGCGGCATGATCCTGCGTAGAGAAGATGTTACAGCTTGCCCAACGCACCGATGCGCCCAGGGCAACCAGGGTCTCAATCAGCACGGCGGTCTGGATGGTCATGTGTAGGCTGCCGGTTATCTTTGAACCTTGTAAAGGTTTTTCGTTGCAATAGCGTTCGCGCAGGGCAACCAAGCCGGGCATTTCGATCTCTGCCAGCTCGATCTCTTTACGCCCCCAGGCGGCAAGTGAAATATCTGCTATTTTGTGTTCCATTAAGTGTCTCCAGTTTAAGGTAAATAAATTCTCACAGATTGGTGCTTGTTTCATGCTTGCAATACGCTATCAATACGGATGAAATACGCATCCCATCCGTAATGCATGCGTAATGCGTAAGCAATTCAAGCAGGGAGGGTGCAAGTAAGAAGCTTTCCTGCGCCCGGTTATCACAACTATTAAGGCAATGTTTATGGCAGATTAGTAAATTGGGGTCACAGGCATTGCCCATGACCCCAAGGTGATTATATCTTAGCGGCGAAAACGGTCGTTTCTGCCACCATCATGACGTCCGCGATCTCCACCACGGTCATCACGACGGGGTGGGAAAGAAGTCTGAGGGCGTTCTTTGGGTGCGTTGGGATCGGGCTCGGGATTGCCTTCCACGCCTTTCATGGTGAGGGAAAGCTTGCCTTTGTCCATACCCAAGGATTTCACATGGACGATATCGCCCATTTTTACCATATCCAGCGGATGGTTAATCCTGCCGGTGTGCATCTGAGACACGTGTACCATGCCTTCCTTAGAACCACCGATCTTTACGAAAACTCCGTAGGGCTCGATGCGGGTAACGGGACCTTCGAACAGCTCGCCGACTTCGGGATCGATAGCAATGCCTTTGATGATGTCTCTGGCTTTGGTGATCGATGCTTTATCGGGAGACAGGATGCGCACGGTGCCGTCGTCCTGAATGTCTATCTGCACCTGGCAGCTTTCGATGATGGATTTGATCATCTTGCCCGCAGGCCCTATGATCTCGCCTATCTTATCGATGGGCACCTTGAAGGATTCGATTCTGGGGGCACTGGCAGCAAGGTCTTCACGCGGTGCATCAATGCATTCTGCCATGATGTCCAATATGGTAAGGCGGGCAACACGGGCTTTCTCAAGCGCAATGCGCATGATGTCTTTCGTGATGCCTTCCACTTTGATGTCCATTTGCATGGCGGTGATGCCGTCTCTGGAACCTGCGCACTTGAAATCCATGTCGCCAAGGTGATCTTCCAGACCCATGATGTCGGTAAGTACTACAAAGCGTTCACCTTCCATGATGAGACCATTGGCAATACCTGCCACAGGGGCCTTAATTGGAACGCCAGCAGCCATCATCGCAAGGCATCCACTGCAGATGGAAGCCATGGATGAGGAACCGTTGGATTCCAAGGTGTCGGCTACGATGCGCATAGTGTAAGGGAACAGCTCGTTATCAGGGATAATGGCTTTTAAGGCACGTTCGGCAAGGTTGCCATGACCCAGTTCTCTGCGTCCTGTAGCACCCATTCGTCCGGCTTCACCTACGCTGAAAGGCGGAAAGTTATAGTGCAGATAGAAGCTTTTCTTGTGTTCTGGTTTAAGCCCGTCTATCACTTGCTCATCTTTGCCGCCGCCAAGGGTAACGCAGCCAAGGGATTGGGTTTCGCCGCGGGTGAACAAGGCAGAGCCATGCACGCGGGGAAGGATGTCCACTTCGCAGGTGATGTCGCGAATGTCATCAAGACCGCGGCCATCTACACGATGGTGCTTGGTGAGGATGGAATCGCGCACGTAACGGCGGATGATCTCTTCGAAGGCTTCTTTGTATTTCTTTTCGTTGGTGGTGAATTCTTCTTCGTTTTCGGCAGTGAACTTCTCTACCATCTCAGCTTCGGCAGCATCAAAGGCATCCTGGCGCTCCTGCTTACCAAAGATAACGGCTGCTGCAGCTATCTTGGCACCGCAAAGGGCTTCCACTTTGTCCATGATTTCCTGGGGCATGATGGGAAGAATAACATCCACTTTGGCTTTACCGCAGGTGGCAACAAAGTCGTCCTGCAGGGCAACAAGCTTCTTGATCTCTTCGTGTCCTGTGTAAACGCCATCCAGCATGATCTCTTCGCTAAGCTCGTGCGCGGATGATTCCACCATTACGATAGACTTGCGACCGCCGGCTACGGTGAGGTTCATCTTGGATTTCTCATCCATCTCGCTGAAGTTGGGGTTAATCACATACTCGCCATCGATATAACCAACGGTTACGCCGGCAATAGGTCCATGGAAAGGGATGTCCGAAATGGACAGTGCGAGTGATGCACCAAACACACCAAGGGTGGCGGGATCGGTGATGCCGTCAAAGGCAAGCACGTTTAATACAACGTGAACCTGGTTACGGAAACCTTCCGGAAACAGGGGGCGGATGGAACGGTCTATAACACGCGCCATCAGGGTTGCATCGGTGGTAGGCTTGGCTTCACGCTTGAAGAAACCGCCGGGGATTTTACCTGCGGCATACATCTTCTCGATAAAATCCACGGTT
>CAYSGM010000039.1:13980-21537 GCA_964430595.1 uncultured Candidatus Cloacimonas sp. | reverse complement strand
AACACGGCACCTCCGCTTCCGGAAACCACCTACATGAAGAACGCATATCCCAATAGCTTCCATAAAAATGACCGGATAACTATCGAAGTAAACCTAAAAGCCGGAGATACCGGAGAGGTAACGGTTTACAACGTAGCCGGACAGGCAGTTCAGACCTTCAAAGTTAATGAAGGCACCAATAATCTGCAATGGGACGGTAGCGACGCCAGAGGAAATAAATGTGGCAACGGCATATACTTCTACAAACTAAAAACCCCATCCGTGAACCAGACCAGGAAAATGGTGATAGTAAACTAAAGCCATAAATAAGATTTAACAAACCTATAGATGAAAGCCCCGGAATAGAACCCCGGGGCTATTTGATTGTTCAGGAACACCGAATTTATTCGGTTGGTGGTTGGAATTTATCCGGGCGTGTTTGGTGGAATGGGTCGTTTTCTTTTTGGGGGTTAAGTGCTTATATGGCATACTGAAGTATGCCGTGCCGACCGATTGAAATCGGTGTTCCAGGATGGCTGGGGAAAAATAATCCCGAAATCTGTCCCAAAAACCAATATCTGTCCCCCTATACATTATGAAGGCTCATATTTTGGAAGCAGGTATTGTGTGTTTAAACAGGCATAACAGCCTGCATCACTTTGCTATTGACACAACATGGCATCGTAAGATAATGACCTTTCAGAGATTTAACTGTGGAGAAAGCAGATGGACATAGCTGTTGCCCTAAAGAGATTAACCTTGGACATAAGCCGTAACAAGCTGATAGATAGCGGAGATAAGCTGATCTTGGGCTGTAGCGGAGGTGCGGATTCCAATGCCATGCTGTATATGTTTTCCCGTTTAAGGCACAGTCTGAATGTATCCCTGCTGGCGGTGCATGTGAACCACCAGCTTAGGGGCGAAGCCAGCACCGCCGATGAACTTGCGGTTAAGCAGCTATGCCAGAAGCTGAACGTACCCCTCATCATCCGCCGGGTAGCAATCCCCAGCAGCGGAAACCTGGAAAGCCAGGCGCGTAGCCTGCGCTTTGGGGCTTTCGAGCAGGTGATGCAAAGTTATTCCTTCACCAAAATACTACTGGCGCACCATCGTGACGACCAGGCAGAGACGGTGCTGCTAAATTTGTTCCGCGGTGCCGGTGTGGGCGGAATGGCGGGCATCAAACCCAAGGCGGGCAAGATTATCCATCCGCTGCTTGGCTTTACGCATCTGGAGCTGATTGAAGTTCTAAAGGCTGCATCTCTCACCTGGCAGCAGGATGCCACCAACGAGGACAACGGCTTTACCCGCAACCGCTTGCGGAACGATCTTCTGCCAAAGCTTGGCAAGGAATATAACAGTGCTATCACAGACCGTTTGGCGCGTCAGGCGGAGATATTCAACCAAGCGGACATGCTGCTAAGCCAAAGAACAAAGCAGCAGACCAAGCGCATCGCACTGGAATATGCACCTCAGAAAGTGGTGCTGGAGATACCGCCACTACAACGGCTTACGGACATAGAGCAGTATTACGTCCTGCGTCAGTGTTTTCGTTTGGTTAGCGGGGTGGAGACGGATTTCATGACCGTGCATTTCGAGGCAATTCAGGACGTTCTGAAGGCGGATGGCTCCAAGCAATTGCAGCTTAGCCATGGTGTAAAGCTTAAAAAAATGTACGAAGAGCTGCACCTGTACACCAAAGAAGACGCCAGCGCGCAGAGCGATGAAGAGCTGGAGATTGATGCCGACCGTGCCAGGGCGGTGTATGGAGATTATCGCTTCACATTCAAATACTTGCGGGTAGCCCCCAAAGACCTTTACACGGATGAAGGCGCGATAAGCGTGCTGATAGACGCGGATAAGATAAAATACCCCTTTAAGATAAGGTTCAGAAAGCCCGGAGACCGGTTTATTCCCTTTGGGATGAAGCAGTTCAAGCGTTTGAAAGAGTTTTTCATTGACGAAAAAGTCCCCAAATATGATAGGGAATTGGTTCCCATCATGGATGATGGGGAAAAACTGTTCTGGATTGTGGGACATCGGATTGATGACAGGGTGCGGTATGACGACACAACCTCGCACTACTTGCTGATAAAAGCCGAATCCACCAGAATAAAGCCCAAACGGGCAGCTAACCGTAAGAAAACAAGAGGAAACGATGAATCAGATGAATTGTGATATATCAGCCGTGCTGTTTGACGAATATAGAATACAGACCCGCATCCGCGAAATAGGGCTGGAGATAACCAACGAATACCAGGGCAGAAAGCCGGTGGTGATAGGCATCCTGAAGGGCGGGTTCATCTTTTTGGCAGATCTGGTACGCAGCATTACCATCCCGGTGGAAGTGGATTTCCTGGCGATAAGCAGTTATGGCGTGGGAACCAGCAGCAGCGGCGTGGTGAAGATCCGCAAGGATATAGATATCGATATCAGTGGCAGGGATGTGATTATTGTGGAGGACATTGTGGATTCCGGGCTGTCCCTGCAATACATAAAGGATTATCTGTGGCAGCATAAGCCTGCCAGTTTGCGTACCTGCGTGCTGTTGGACAAGCCGGAAGCGCATAAGATAGAAGTGAAGTTCGACTATGTGGGCTTTAATGTGAAGAACGAATTCGTGGTGGGTTATGGGCTGGATTTTGCCGAGACCTACCGCAATTTACCCTATATCGGCATCCTGAAAGAAGAGTTATATCTATGAAGAAAGCGCTGATAGCTGCGCTTGGTGTGGCGGGGTTGGAGAGATTAGCCGCTGCCACGCGGGATAGCCTTGCCGCTATTCCCAAGGTGGCGGAGAAGGCTGTGCCGGTGTTCGAGCAGTTCTCCACGATGATAAACTACTTCATCTATGCGCTGCTGTTTATCTCGCTGATCAGCGCTATCCGGATGTATTTTGCCAAACGGCGGATTAAGAAGGATGGGGGAGAAATCCCCAGCCGGATTCCGCTTGATCCCAAAATGATGAAGGGTAAGAAGAACGCAGTATCCCTGCCCCTCTTAATCCTGCTGATCATGATCTCGATAGTGGTGTTCCACACCCTCAGCAACCCCAATGAAGCCATTATCAAAGAGAGCTATAGTAACTTTATGCAGCGAGTAAATAACCGGCAAGTGGCTCAGGTGCAGTTTACGGAAAAGGACATCCTGTATGCAGATTTGGCTGGGAAGAAGTATATGAGCACCCTGCCTTTTGAAAGCCCGCAGTTGGTGGATTCGCTGATTGTGAAAGGGATAAAAGTGAATGCCACCAAGCCTTCACGATGGGCATGGGTGTTATCCAGCGTGTTCCCGATTCTGTTGCTAATCCTGTTCTATGTGTTTTTCCTGAGGGGGATGAGCAACCAGAATTCCAAGGCGTTCAGCTTTGGCAAGAGTAAAGCCAGGCTGCATGAAGCCAGCAAATCCGGCATTACCTTCAAGGACGTTGCCGGAGTGGATGAAGCCAAGGAAGAGCTGCAGGAGATTGTGGAATTCCTGAAAGCCCCGGGGAAGTTCCAGCGTTTGGGCGGCAGAATCCCGCGTGGGGTGCTGCTGGTTGGCAGACCCGGAACGGGTAAGACCCTGCTGGCAAAAGCCGTATCCGGCGAGGCGGGAGTACCCTTCTTCTCCATTAGCGGCTCGGACTTTGTGGAGATGTTCGTGGGCGTAGGCGCTGCCAGAGTGCGTGACCTGTTTGAGCAAGCTAAGAAGAATGCGCCATGTATTACGTTTATAGACGAAATAGACGCCGTTGGCAGGCACAGAGGCACAGGCTTAGGCGGCGGGCACGATGAGCGCGAACAGACATTGAACCAGCTTTTGGTGGAGATGGATGGCTTCGAGCCGAATGAAGCCATTATCATTATTGCCGCAACAAACAGACCTGATATTCTTGATCCGGCGCTGTTGCGTCCGGGACGTTTTGACCGTCAGGTGACGGTTGACCTGCCCGATATAAAAGGGCGTACGGAGATACTGAAAGTGCATTCTGCCAAGGTTCCTTTGGCGGAAGATGTGCACCTGGAGCTGATCTCACGCGGCACACCGGGCTTTAGCGGAGCGGACTTGGCAAACCTGGTGAATGAAGCAGCTTTAATCGCAGCCAGTAAGAACAAGACCCAGATAGAGATGAACGATTTTGAGGAAGCCAAGGACAAGCTCACCCTTGGCAAGGAAAAGAAGAGCAGAGTGATAGCCGAAGAGGATAAGCGCCTTACTGCCTATCACGAGATTGGGCATGTGCTTACCTCCGTGTTTCAGGAAAAGACCGAGCCGGTGCACAAGGTTTCCATTATTCCGCGTGGCTTTACCGGCGGCGCGACGCACTACCTGCTAAGCGACAAGACCGGATACTCCCGCAGCTATCTGAAGCAGTTCCTGGTTACCCTTTTGGGTGGACGAGCTGCAGAGGAGATTATGTTCGGGGAGCTTACTACTGGTGCAGGTAACGACCTGGAGCGTTGCACGGATATTGCCAAGAAGATGGTGTGTACCTGGGGCATGAGCGACAAGATTGGTCCCATGACCATTGGTAAAGAGCAGGGCGAAGTGTTCCTGGGCAAGGAGATCGGCGGACGCGATATTTACAGCGACGAGACCTCGCAGATCGTGGATAGCGAAATACGCAGCATTATCTCCGAAGCGCATGAATTGGCTAAAGGAATTCTGACCGCGCATAAAGAGCTGATGGTGGTTCTTGCTACGGAACTTCAGGAGAAAGAGACTCTCGGCACGGACGAGATATTCCAGATCATCCTGGCGAATATAGAGGCGGGAGATCCTGAGCTGGTGAACAGCAAGTATAAGAAAGCTTTGGAAATGCGCTTTGAACACAGTGAAGTGGCAGCCATTAGCGAAGAAGAAGTGATCCCGGAAACCCCTGAACCGGAAAAGGAAAGCTGATGGAAATGCACGGAACCACCATAATCGGAATGCACTACAAGGGGCACACCGCGATTTGCGGTGATGGACAGGTTACCCTGGGCGATACCATCCTGAAGGGGAAAGCGGTAAAGATACGCCGCATCTTCAACGGACAGGTGATCATCGGCTTTGCGGGTGCTACGGCAGATGCCTTCAGCCTGCTGGAAAAGTTCGAGGAGAAGCTGAATGCCAACAAAGGCAATCTGCGCAAGTCTGCCATCGAGCTTGCTAAGGATTGGCGGCAGGATAGAGTGCTGCGCCGTCTGGAAGCCATGCTGATTGCCGGGGATAAGGATAGCATTCTGCTGATCAGCGGAGTTGGCGATGTGCTGGAAGCAGACGATAACATCGTTGCCATCGGCAGCGGAGGGAATTATGCCCTTGCCGCAGCCCGGGCACTGGTATCCAAGACCAAGCTATCCGCCAAAGAGATAGTAACTGAGGCTATTCAGATAGCTTCTGAAATATGCATCTACACCAATAATAACTACATAGTAGAGGAAATTTAGCTTGAACCTACTTGAAAACCTTACTCCGCAACGTATTGTGGAGGAACTGGATAAATACATTATCGGGCAGAATAATGCCAAACGCAGTGTAGCTATTGCCCTGCGTAACCGGTGGCGCAGACAGCAGATATCGGGTGATATGAAGGGCGAGATAATCCCCAATAACATCATCCTGATAGGTCCTACGGGGATCGGCAAAACCGAGATTGCCCGTCGTATCTGCAAGCTTACCGGAGCTCCGTTTATTAAAGTGGAGGCTTCCAAATTCACCGAAGTGGGCTATGTGGGGCGTGACGTGGAATCCATGGTGCGCGAGCTTATGGCAAATGCGATAAGCCAGGTGCGCGACAGGATGGTGGACGAGGTGCGCCCGGCAGCGCATGATGCAGCCGTGGAGATGGTGTTGGATGTTCTGCTCCCCCGTGCCAAACGCAACAAAAAAAGCAGCGAGGCATCTGACTCCCCGGAAGCAATCCGCTACCAACGCAGCAGGGAAAAGATGCGCCTGAAGCTGCTTTCAGGCTCTCTGGATGAAAAAGAGATCGAGATAGAACCGGAGTTTGAGGGCTTCCCATCCTTCGAAGTTCTTCCCAGCCCCAGCATGGAACTAATGGATATCGATTTCAGCGAGATGTTCGCAAATATCATGCCCGGACGCGGCGGTAACAGAAAGATCAACACCAGCGTATCCAAAGCCCTTAAACGCTTTACCGATAGCGAGATTAACCGCATGGTAAGCAAGGAAAAGCTCACCGAAACCGCCAAGCAAAGCGTGGAAGAGAACGGCATCATCTTTATTGATGAGATAGATAAGATAGCCACTACGGACAAACACGGCGGTATCGATGTTTCCCGCAGCGGAGTGCAGCGTGACCTGCTGCCCATCGTGGAAGGCTCCAAAGTCCCCACCAAGCATGGCATGATAGATACTTCCCACATCCTTTTTATCGCAGCCGGGGCATTCCATACTGCCAAGCCTTCCGATCTCATCCCGGAGCTTCAAGGGCGTTTCCCCATCCGCGTGGAGCTGAACAGCCTCACCCAGGGTGATTTTGAACGCATTTTAACCGAGCCGGAGAACTCGCTTACCAAGCAGTACCGGGCTATCTTCAGGAGCGAAGGCGTGGAGCTAAAATTCAATATAGACGCAATAAAAGAGATCGCCCGCTTCGCCGCACTTGCCAACGAAAAGATGGAAGATATCGGTGCACGCCGCTTGCACACAATCATGAATGCCTTGCTGGACGATTACTTGTTTGAAATGCCGTCAGAAGCCCTACAAAGCGTAAAAGTTACAAAAAAAATGGTGTCCGAACGCCTTACCCCCGTAATTGAGAGCGAAGACCTTTCCCGCTTCATCCTGTAAGCATGTTTAGCAAACTTAAAAGCCTGTTCGTAAGCCTGACTATCCGCAACTACCGCATCTTCTTCATGGGGCAGGGTGTGTCTTTAATCGGCACCTGGATACAACGCACTACGATGGGCTGGTTTGTTTACCGCCTTACCGGATCTGCCTTTCTGCTAGGTTTGGTAAGCTTTCTATCCATGATCCCCTCGGTGATCATCAGTCCCTTTGCCGGAGCTTGGGCAGATAGATGGAACCGTCATCACACCATGATCATCACCCAAATCGCCTTTTTCCTCCAGACCTCTCTACTTGCAATCCTGGTGCTTACCGGGGTTATAAACAAAAACGTGCAATATCCCATCCTGATCCTGGCAATGCTGCAAGGTGTTATTGAAGCGATCGATGCTCCTATCCGGCAAAGCTTTGTGATGGACTTGGTGCAAAAGCGCAGCATGATTCCCAATGCCATTGCCACCAATTCTGCCATGTTCAACGGTGCCCGTTTGATCGGTCCCGCTGTGGGTGGATTCCTGATCATCATGTTCAACGAAGGCGTATGCTTTGCACTAAATGCTATCTCCTACATTCCGGTGATTATTTCTTTATTTTTCATCCGCATCAGCTATCCCGCTATCCCCAAGCAGAGCGAATCCACCGTAAAGAAGATCATCGCCGGCTGGCGTTATTCCTGGCAAAGCTTCCCCATCCGCTATCTTGTGTTAAATCTGGCGGTCTATACCTTATTCGGCATGTCCTACGCCACGCTAATGCCTGTGTTTGCCAAGGATATCCTGCATGGCAATTCCGGCACCCAGG
>CAYSGM010000039.1:12633-13970 GCA_964430595.1 uncultured Candidatus Cloacimonas sp. | reverse complement strand
ACTGATGTCCACCGCCGGGATCGGTGCCTTAACCGGCTCTATGATCCTTGCCTCCCGCAAGAATATCCGTGGTATGTCACTGCGCCTAATTGTTATGGGATTGAGCTTAAGCGTCACCTTAATCTTTTTTGCCCTCTCTACATCGCTCCCTTTCAGCATGTTCCTGATGCTCTTCATCGGATTTTCCATGATGATGACCATGGCAACCACAAATACCCTGATTCAAAGCACGGTCTCGGATTCTATGCGTGGCAGGGTGATAAGCTTATACACAATGTCCTTCAACAGCATGGCTCCTTTTGGCAGCCTCTTAGTGGGCATCATGTCCAGCCGTTTGGGGGCGCGTTATGCCCTGCTGATTTGCGCCTCAATCTGTTTAATTTGGTCTCTTATCGGTTTACGCATTGTTCCCCAGTTTACCCGCGGGATCATGCGCATGCTCGTACTTAGTAAGAACACGGATGTTTACCGCATCAAACCCATCCCCGCAGAGTTCGTCCGCACATGAAGATATACTTTCATTTTGGCAAAAAGCAACCTGACTATCGTGGCTTAATGCAATCCCAGCAGGATTTCGCACTTGCAGGCAGGATTATCCCCGTTTCCCGCCTGGTTATTGCCGACCAAACCCATTCCAACCTCGTGCATCTATGCAGCGAAGCTGATTGTGGAGCAGGGCTTGGCGATAAACCCCAGATCCCTGTTGTGGACGGCTTCATCACCAACATCCCCAATCAATTCCTGCTGATTCGCACCGCGGATTGCACGCCTATCATCCTGATGGATGCCAAGCGCATGGTAGTTTCCGCCCTGCACAGCGGTAGGGAAGGCACCCGCAAGAACATCGCCGGCAAGGCAATTCAAGCGATGCAAGCGCATTATGGCTGCGATCCTAAGGATATCTGTGGTTATATCGGTGCCGGTATCTGCCATCGCCACTATGAGGTTAGCGAAGCCATATTCAATGAGTATAATAACAGTTTACTTGCCATGGGCTTGGATCCCGCCCTCGAACTACACCGCCATATAGACATCCGCAAGGGCATCTTTCAGCAACTGCTTCAAGCCGGCATCCCTTTTAAGAATATCGATAACATTCACGACTGCACCTTCGAAAGCCCGGAATACCATTCCTTCCGTCGCGAGGGCAGCCATAACCGTCAAATAAACCTGGTGGGAATAATCCATGAATAAAGTAATCACCAACAAAACCGGTAATCTCATCCTGGAACTACGGCAGGACACCATGTCTGCCTGGCTAACCATCAAGCGCAGCGGCAAGCTAACCGACGAAGCCGATATCCTTGCCCTTATCGAAGAAGCAGGAATCAAAACCG
>CAYSGM010000039.1:3058-12623 GCA_964430595.1 uncultured Candidatus Cloacimonas sp. | reverse complement strand
GAAGCTATCCGCCATATCCGCGAGAACTCTCTGGAAAAGGACTACGATGTCCCGTTCCCCATTGCCATCTGTAATGTGGGGGAGAGCGAATGCACCCTGCGTTATCATTTCAATCCTGACCTGCGCCTGGACATTGCATCCGGCGTAAACTATACGGATTTGGAACGGATAAACTACGTCCAGGCTGGAGCGGTGGTTGCGGATTATTCCAGCAATCTCTTCGAGCAGGGGGGTAGTATTTACGATATATTTGGCGAACTGATCCACCCCGGCTCCATAGATGAAGAACAGGCAAACAGCCTTTCCGGAACTAACGTAACGTTCAATGCTGCCAACCGGGAGTTTATAGCCGACAAAACCGGCTATCCATATCTGGATGAACTGGGGCGCATCTGCGTGCTGGATACTTTGGTGATAAATGGCGAGGATATCCCTTCCGAAGCCCATATCCGCACCCCTCTGGATGTAGTGGTGCAGGGCGGTTTAGCATGCGTGAATCTGGTTTGTGGCGGTAACTTACTTATCAAGGGTGATTTACACTCTTCTACCGTCTATGTAACCCAAGACCTGCACGTGGAGGGAGAGATAATCGCCTGTCCCGCTCCCGGGATAAAAGTGTTCGGCACCCTGTCCTGCAAGGGCATACGGGATTCCCTGGTGCTCTGCCTCAAGCAGCTTATTTTTTTTGGCAATATAGAGAACTGCACCCTTGCCTGTGACGGCGACATTCTGGGCAGCAACGAAGATAGCTGCATCAAGGGTGGTTCTATCCAGGCGGGAGGCTCCATCTCTATTGCGGAAGCCGGTTCTGCCGATGGCTACAGCACCGAACTGGAGATAGCGATCAGTCCCTTCTACCGCTCCCTGCTGATGCAAATGACCCGCGAACTGATTCATCTGAAGGACGATACCGATGCCAATGCGGAAGCAATCGCCGAGCTGCAAATCCAGATCAAAAAGAGTGAAACCCAGCTTGACGAACAGCTAAACACCTTTTTACGCCGCCCCAGTGAGGACAGGAAGAGTATAATCGTGCATGGCACTGTTCTGCCGCCTGTTTCTATAAGGGTGCTGAAGCATTCCTACGAGATTAAAAGCCAGCAGCAGGGATTAGAAATTCTGGAAAAGGAATAATTATGGCAATACTATGCCATAATTGACCGCTGCATGCTGCGCATATTCAGCTTGCATGCTGTTCCCTTGCAGCTTCCTTGCATATCCGAAGCAGAACCGACCGGGATCTGACCATGATCTCACCATGACTTATCATGGGGAGCTCATGGTCAAGCCCCTATTGGAACAGCTTCGGGGAGTAAGGGGCGAGAAAGCAACAAAAGATAGATTTTATATGATAAGTGGAGATAGAACATGAGAAAGAGCATATTGATAGCCCTGTTAGCCCTGGTGTGGATCACAGGTTTGCTGGCGAAAGAGCCTGCGTTCGCGAATAATGCGGCAATATCGCCGGATGGCACTCAGGTGTGCTTTGTTTACGACACCGATCTGTGGATTGTTCCCTTCAAAGGCGGTGTGCCGCGCAGAATCACCAAAACCGCAAGTGATAACTGGAATCCGCAGTGGAGCCCCGATGGCAAGACGATAGCTTTTTCCTCTAACCGCGAGGGTGGCAGCTATATCTATCTGATGCCCGCCGAGGGCGGAGAGGCAAAGGTGGTTATTCGCGAAAACATGGGCGTATCCGATTGGTTCAGCGATTCCAAGCATCTGCTGTGCTCAAAATACAGCCTGCAATGGGGCAGATCGCTGTTTAAGGTTCCTATCGACGGCAGCAGACCGGAGCTTATCGCCGAGATTGGCAATAGCTTTGCAACTCTATCTCCGGACAACAAACAGATTGTTTACCAGCAAGGCGGTTACTCCGATCGCGAAGCCTACCGTGGTAGTGCCAACGGGGAATTGTGGATGGTGGATATCGCCAGCAAGAAATATACAAAGCTAACCAATACAGATACTTCAGAGCTTTACCCCCGCTATTCGCATTTTAGCAACTCGCTGTTCTACTGCGCATCGGATGGCGAGCAGCTCCAGCTTACCAGAGTGGATAAGATGAACTTTAAGAAACCTTTCACCCTCAGCAAGCTGCAACAGTTTAGTGCCCGCGATATCAGCGTAGCCCGCAGTAACGACCGCATCGTGTTTGAGGTTTTCGATGAGCTTTACACTTATGATCCCACCAGAATCGGCGGGAATCTGGTAAATAAGCTGCAAATAGATCTGGCGATGGATGACTGGCAGGACACAACCGTCCGCTCCAGTATGAAGAACGAGTTTGATCAGTTTGCGGTGTCTCCCGATGAGATGCTGGTGAGTTTCAATTACAAATACGACAGCTTCCTGATGCCCCGTAAAGGCGGTGAACCCAAACAGATAACCTTTGATCACTCGGCAGCAAACTACATGCAGTTTGTAGATAAGCGCAAGCTTATTATCAGCAAATTGGTTAATGGTAAGAACGGACTGTTTACCGTGACGGCGGATTCGCTGTTCAGCGTGGAACCGGTGGATTGGTTTGGCTCGGATAGCCTTAGCGTGGAAGAGATTTATATGGATAAAAAGGGCAGATGGGCAATACTTTACAACGATTATGAACGTGGGAAGAAGCTTGCCCTGGCGGATTCCGGATTTGTGAATATCCGCCCAATTAAAACCCCCTGGGCGGTATCCACGAATTTTGCATATAACAAAACCGGAACACATGGCGTGTATGGCACCATCAGGGATGACAGCTATATCCGTGAGCTATATTTGTATGATATAAAAACCGGGGAAAACCGCAAACTTATCGCAGATGATAACTGGATGAGTACTTTAGTCTGGACACCTGATAACAAGTCTATTCTCCTTAGCCGGGGAAGGGCTATCTACCGCTTGGACTTGGTGCCCAGAGACGAATTTGAACTGGATAAGGATAATTGGAAAGAGATTTTCGCACCTGAACCCGCAGTGAAGGATACCGCCGAAGTGAAACCGATGGAAGGCGGGGAAGAGCCGTTTACGGACATTGTGGAAGGAGCTAAAGAGCCCAAAGAAGAAGTGAAACCGGAAGTTACCGTGCCGGAACCTGCTGAGCTTGAGATTGTGTGGGAAGGCTTGGATAAGAGGTATTTCCCGGTAACCCAATCTACAGATGGGTATATCTCTGTGGTATCCGTGATAGACGACAGCACCTTTTACTTCCTTGAATACGCCACCGCGGATGATAAAAACAGCTTACTGAAAAAAGGCAATATATACGGCAAGAACATCAAAGAGGAATTCAGCTTTGGTAAGGATGCCAGCAATTTCTTCCCCGTGGGGAATTCCATATACTATCTGGACGGCAGCAAGCTGAAATCCTACAACCTTGCCAATTCCTCCCGTAAAGAAATCGGGGTAGAGCTTGAATACCAATATGATAAAACCACGCTGAACCGAAGAGTGTTCGAGCAGGCATGGGGGGCGTTTGGAGAGAATTTCTACGATCCCGATATGCACGGTAAAAACTGGAAGAAGCAATATGAACTTTACCGTCCCTACGTGGAAAAGGCACGCTCCATATACGATATTGCCACTATCATGGATGAGATGATTGGTGACGTGAACGCCTCGCATACGGGCTTCTACCCCAGACCTGATGAAAGGCGCTATTACAAACCTATGGCTTATCTGGGTGCGGAGCTGGATTATAGCAGTTCTACAGCAGATGGCATTAAGCTGGGCAAAGTGTATCCTACCTCACGTTTGGCAGCGATATATAAGCTGAAAGGCGGAGAGTTGATTACCCATATCGATGGGATAAAGATAACACCGTATTCTCCAATTGATTCCCTACTCGCGGGTAAGGTTGGGAAGAAGATAAAGCTTAGCTATATGCAGAATGATGTTCCTAAAGAGGCTGTGCTCACCGGGCTTAGCTTCACTCAGGCGCGCGCTTTGTGGTATACAAATAATATCGAGCAGAGCAAGGCTTTGGTGGATAAACTAAGCGGTGGTAAGCTTGGCTATATCCATATTCAGGCAATGGGCGGGGAGGACTGGAATAAGTTTTCCGCCGAGCTGTTTAGAGATAACTATGATAAAGAGGCATTGGTGATAGATGTGCGCGGGAATTATGGCGGGCACATCCATGATCAGATTATCACCCTGCTGCAAAAGAAGCGTTATGCCTACTCCACCAGCCGAAACCTCAGCCGGGTGCAAAGAGCTGAACCGCGTCGTGCCTGGGATAAGCCCACCATTGTGCTTGTGAACGAGGATTCCTTTAGCGATGGCGAGATATTTCCCACTGTGTATCAGGAACTTAAGCTGGGTAAGGTAGTGGGAATTCCCTCCAGCGGTGCGGTGATCGGCACATGGCAGTATGATTTGATGGATGGTTCCTCCATGCGTATGCCCGGTTCGGGCTGGTATAAGCTGGATGGCACCAATATGGAGGGGACTGGTGCTATGCCGGATATCATAGTGGAAAACCTTCCGGAAGACGTGATTGCAGAACGTGATCCCCAATTGGAACGAGCGGTACAGGAGCTTCTGAAAGAGCTGAAATGATGAATCAGACAGAACTGAATAACCTGCTTTTAAGAGCCAGTTCTTTGGTTAAAACCAACTGGCTGCATGCGGTGCACATCCTGGAACAGGCAAAGCAGGAGCACCCCAATAACCTGCGTATCCTGATGAACCTGGGGGATATCTTTCTGGAACGGCAACACTTCGAGAAAGCACTTGGCTTTTATCAGGAAGCCATCGCGCTGCGTCCCAAGGATAAGCAATTGTTGTATTTAATTGGCAATTGCTACTTTGCCACCGGCGAATACCAGATAGCCATTACTTACTTTAACCAGATAGATGATCCACCCCCCGAAGTGCTTTACAACAAGGCACTGGGCTTAGCTTTTCTTGGCTCTTACAAGGAAAGCATCACGGTGATTCTGCAAATCCTGAAGGTGCTGAGTGACAATCCTTTCATCTACTTTCTGCTGATCGAGCAATACCTGCGCATTCAGAACTATGACGAGGCGTATCAGGTGATAGTAACCGCCGAGAAGCGTTTCGGCAAGCACCGTCAGCTTCTGCTGCTATCTGCCGTGGTGCACAGTAAAAAAGGCATCTGGCTGAAAGCCTACACCTGCTTCGCAGAATACGAAATTATCAGCCCGATAAACAGCCCCGACCACCTTACAAGTTTTGCCGTGGCTGCCAGCAAGATTGGACTGAACGACAAGGCGATTGCCTTACTGTTCCGTGCAAGGGAGATAAACCCTTACATCAGCGGGATATATGAAGAACTGATCCGGCTTCAGCTACATAAAGGCGATACTGCCGGTGCAAAAGCCAGCCTAAATCTGGCAAAGAAGTATATTACCCGTTTCAATCCCATTCTGCGTTTGTTGCAGGAAAGAATCCGCAACGAGGACTAAACCTCTAACAAACCATTATAACAAACTTGCCTGCCCTACCATAACTCTTTGTGAGGTAACTATATGAGACACTCTGTGATATTATTTATTGTCCTGTTATGCATAATCCCTTTAGGACTATGTGCCTGGACGAACTGGAATACACTATCCAACCATAGTTTCAAGATATTCTATCAACGCGGCATGGAAAGCGAAGCCATGGCAGCAATGCAGACCCTGGAGCACTACCGCCCCTACCTGGAAAGCCTTACCGGCAACACCCACCCCCAAACTGCCATCAAGATAGAAGATATCGGTAATCTGGTGAACGGCTATGCTAATCCCATCGGCAATCAAATTGCCCTGTTCCGCTATCCTCCCACCAGTGACGAGTTATCGGTGTGTGATGATTGGACGCAGATGGTTGCCCCGCACGAGTATATCCACATGCTGCAAATGACAAACGATAGTGGTGTGCCCCAGCTCCTCCGGCAGATATTCGGTAATCTGCTGTATGTTCAGCTTCATCAGCCCATGTGGATGACAGAAGGCATCACAGTGTATGGCGAAAGCCAGTTATCTCCTACGTCCGGCAGGCTGAACGGCGGTTATTACACTTCCATAGTCTCGGCATTGGCAAAAGAGGACAGGCTGCCCTCACTCACTAAGGCAGCATATTACAGTTCCGATACCCCTCTGGCGCATTACTACGTGTTCGGGGGCAGTTTCCACAGTTATCTTGCCCGCACTTATGGTGAGGATAAATTTGCCACTTTATACCACGACAATTCTTCCCGCGTGGAAAGCTATACCAATGGAGCTATGCCATCCCTATCGCTGAACGGTGCCTTTGCCCGCACCTATGGTAAGCCTCTGGAAGTGCTGTGGCAGGATTGGCAGAAGAGCGAAAAAGCCAAGCCTTACCAGATGCCGCAACAGCGCAGCACTCACTCCGGCTGGAATAAAAGCGAGCTTAAAAGCATCAATGATAAGCTGTATTACATAGCCAGCAAGGCAGATAAAACCGGTCCCGGAGCCAGCTTTTACCACAATGGGATTGTGCGTTTTGATCCCACTACCAATAAATCACGCTTCCTTATCCGCCAAAGCACCGAGTTTCCGGTGGGATTCCAAATTGCCAATAACAAGATATATTACTCGCGAAACCAGGTTAAACGGGGCTTTGCCAATAACGAGAACGATGGTTTTGGCTATGTAACCGAAATCCTGAGTGCAGACTTGAATGGCTATAACCGCAAGGTGCTGTGCAAAGGGTTGATCCGGGCATTCTACCCCATGCCGGATGGCAGCTTGCTGCTGGCAGAGGACATGCCGGATTACCAGAGCTCAGTAATAAAGAGGTTTGATCCCGCTTCGGGTAAAGCAACCGAGCAGTTCAGCACCACCAAGCTTGTCCACGGCATCTTTGTGGATGGGGATCGCATCTTTGTAAACGCAAAGGACTACTGGAAGAACAGCAGCATCTTTAAGCTGGATATCGCAGCAAAAAAGCTAATTCCCATCATCGACACCCCCAGTTGGGAGGTTATGACCGCCCTAAACGGGGATATCATCAGCTTTGCAGCGGTTTACGACGGCAACACCGGCAGCTATCAGTATAACCTGACAAGCGGTATAAGCAGCCGTCATGCTGACATCTCGGATATTCGCACTCCCGTGCAAACCTCACAGGGGAAGGATTACTTTATCTCCGTTAATGGCGATGGATTGGATGTTTACACAGATAAGCTGAGCTTGAAACCCTTTTCTATCCCCAATAAAGCTTACGATAAACCGCCTTTCAAGCGGATTCCTTACAGCAGTGCGGCTGCTAAGCCCGCGACTACTGCAATGTTAACCAAGAGCGACGGCCCCTCTGCTCCCGGCAACTGGGACGAAGCCATCGACTCTTACAACATCAAGCAGGGCAGTTATATGGATAACATTTTGCACCTTCTGATGCCACGCATGCTGCATCTGCCCATTTTAGAGGGGACGAGCGACAGCCTGTCAATTGGCGCGATATTGGTTGGCAACGATGTGGTGGGGGACTTCCCGCAGTGGCAGTTGACGGGGTATTATGACACATTCCGAAGCAAGACGAATGTGGAGTTTGCCCTGCAAAACAGCTTCTTCCGTCCCTTGCATCAGCAAATACAGGTGTCCAATATCGATGGAGGCAGCTTGACCCTGAACCAGTATGCCACCTTGTATCAGAGGGCGAATTATGGCTTGAATTCCATAGTGAGCGGGTTTAGCTATACTGCCACGGATGCTTATGAACGCCGCATTGTAACCCCATATATCAGCAACAACTTATCCTGGGCAGGTGGGAGGCTGGGGCTATACAATTCCCTGGTTTATGAGGATATTGAGAATGTGTCTTCCAACCGCAAGCGTTTGGGGTGGCAAGGACAGCTCAGTTTTAGGCAGCAAACTACCACACACTCGGAGCTAAACAGCACGGTTAATATGGCTTATGATCCTGATGCACCTACAGACGAAGTATTCTATCCCCTGCGTGGTTATAATGATGAACTGCCAAGCAACCAGGGCGTAACCATCCGCAATACCCTTTACCACCCACTGTTGAAGATTAGGGAAGGCATTTGGAGCCCACAAATCTACCTGGAAGATATATCAGCCGGGGTGTTCTTCGATGCGGCTTTGCCACGTTACAACACCGAAGCTGCTGCGCAATACTCTTATGGCGCAGAGCTGATTGCCGAAGTGGGTGCTGCCTTCTACGGCATGATGAACATCGGAGTTCGCGCAGGCTACGATCGCGATGGCAACTCCTTTATTGATATGATGGTTGGCATGGGGTTCTAGGCATCATTTCTCTTGCTGTACGCACGACGAAGTCCAAGCAGCTATTTAACTCGTTGATATACTTGAAGTAGGCATAAGCAGCATGAACTCCAGCAGCTTGTAGAAGACAGCAAAAAACTCTTTGCTTTGCTCCATAAATTGCATTAGTATGTATATACCCCCATGGGGTATAATAAATGACTTGGGAGACAGAGCAAAACCTGCTGTCCCCAAAAGGTTGGATTACTAATGGAAAGCAAGTGCCATCATGAACGCAATGCGCATCACTCGGATGAGTTTAAACAAAAGATACTAAACCGGATGAACCGGGTGGAAGGTCAAGTGAAAGGCATCAAGAAAATGATCGCTGAAGACCAGTATTGCGACGACGTGCTTACCCAGATATCTGCGGTGCGCAGTGCCCTGAGTGCCGTGGCAGAAAGCCTTTTGCAAGCTCATCTTAGTAGCTGCATTGTCCAGCAAATCCAATCCGGCTCGGAGGGAATCATGGAAGAACTTCAAGCCACTATCCATCGTATGCTAAAGAACTAAAATACATCCAAGGAGAACAAACATGAAAGGAATCTACATTGCCATTATCGCCATGATCCTGGTGCTGCCACTATTTGGTCAGCACTGCGGAAGCTGCCAAGTGGCAGATAACAGTAAAACATCCGGAGTAATCAGTGCACCCACACCCAATATACTTACTGCCAACAAAGCAGTATGGATCAGCAACGATTATTATGTGAAATACACTTGGCAGAAGAAACCCAAAATCGGGACAGATCTGCTATTTGTGGAAGTGTATGGCAAAGACAAAAAGAAAGTGAAAGATCTTATGATAACCGCAGATGCATATATGCCCTCCATGCGCGGTGCCCACGATACCGGCGACAGACCTATGAAGCTGAATAAAAACAATAAATACGTGATAGACGTAAACTTCATGATGGCAGGCGAATGGGGCATAGACCTTAAGTTCACAAAAAACGGTAAAGTATTCGCGACCGGGCTGGTGAAAGCAAAAATCTAAGTACCCACAAGAAGGTTGAAATGAAACTAAATACCTATCCGCGGGATCGATACAAGGGAATGGGCTGGTTGGTACTGCTATGCATGCTAAGCATACCTCTCACGGCTTCGGATAACTTGTTTTTTGTGGAAGCGCAGATGGTAAGCGGTTACAATTCATTCACCGAAAACGGCATCCTATACTCGCACCATGTTCACGATGCGATGCAGAAGCCCTCTGTAGGTTTTGACATGGTGAAACGCTTTGGTAGTGATTACCGGGATTGGGGGCTGCTTGCCGTCCAGTACCGGGTGGCATACCAGCACGAAACCAAGCCGAGATA
>CAYSGM010000039.1:0-3048 GCA_964430595.1 uncultured Candidatus Cloacimonas sp. | reverse complement strand
TGCATCTCAGCTTTTCAATGCTTACTACAAACAAAAACTTCCCGGATTGGATGTATGGCTCGGTAGCAATAAACCCGCTGCGGGTCTTACATCCAATCTGGATAACCATGCTGCCCTGCTAAGCGATATGAGCATGAAAGTGTTCACCTTCGATCGCGACTGGGGCATCGGTGTGGATAAGGACATGGATTGGCTGAAGCTTTCAGCAAGTGCTACTAATGGCTCCGGAATGCAGATTTATAACAAGAACGGAAACTATCTGCTGGCAGGCAGAATGGGGCTGGGCAGCCTGAACAAGAGTAACTTCAACATCGGGCTATCAGCGGTGCATGGCAAGGTGCTGGAAGCTATGGGATACACCCTTGGGCATCCGGACGCCCAAAGCGGGGAATATATTCAGCATGGTATGGATTACGCAGGTCTGGACGGCTCGCTGCGTTATCTGAATATGGATTTGAAGTTTGATTCACTGATTGGGGAGTTCTATAACAAACCTGCCAAAGCTTTGATGCTGCGGAGCGGAATCCGCCTAATGGATGAAGAGCGTTTGATCATTGAAGCCCAAGGCTTTTACAGCAAATATGTGGTCTTCGAAGCTAAGAATATGGCACTGGCAGCAGCATTCAAGCTTACTCCGGATGTTACCATCCGCGCCATGGGAGATTATAGCCTAGTGGACGACACTTACAAGATTATTGGGCAGCTATACTATTACAAACCTCTGGGGTTTTAGGAGAGAGACAATGAAAGCACGCATCCTGCTGTTGCTTATCCTGCTGCTACCGCTGTTCATTCATGCGGCTACGGGCTGCGACCTTAACGATCCCGATGCAGACGTGAAGAGGCTGTTTCCCCAATCCACCGGTTATAAGACCACCTATATGTCGCTTAAAAAGACTGGTGGGACAGAAGCCTTGAAACGCGTGGAGAAGAAACTGGGGGATAAGTTCTCCGGGACTTACGAGACTATTGATGTGCCTTATAGTATCTATACTGTCTATAAAGGGAAGGACATTATTGGCTATGTGCACGGAGTTAATCAGAAAGGACAATACGGCGGGTTGCAGGTATTTCTGGCAATGGATATCATCGGTATTATAAAAGACTTTTACTTTCAGAAGCTTAGCTCTAAGGAGGCGAAGCTGTTTAAGGATAAGAAATTTACTTCGCAGTTCAAAGGGCTTTCGCTTGCGGATTTTGGCACCTATAACCTAGCAACCGGCAAGGGGAGTGCGAAGATGAACGCCATAAAGAACCCAAGCAAGGAACCAAAGGGCGATTTTGCAGCAATTATGAGAGCCGTGAAAAAGAATCTGGCTATCATGCAAGAGTTCGTGTTCAAGAATTAAACCACGTAAAAAAGGAAACAACCATGCCAAGCATCACTGGTATAGCATATAAAAACCTCCGCCGTAAGCGGATTCGCAGCATCCTGACCGTGTTCGGGATCGCCCTCTCTACCTGGGTGTTAGTAAGCCTGTTCGGTTTTAACCGGGGCTACGAAGCTTCCCTGAATAATGATATTGATAACCTTGGTTTTCAGGTATTGCTAACTGCCAAGGGGTGCCCATATGAAGCAGCTACACTGATGCTGCAAGGTAGCAAAAGCCTGCGCTATATGCCGGAAGCGGTGATGGACAGCCTTTATCAGGATCCTGCCGTGGATACGCTAACTCCTATGCTGATGCAAACCGTGTTCGATGTTAACAAAGGCGAGGAAGGAGGCATGGTGGGATATCTGGGGATAGACCCTGCTACTTATCCTGCTATGAAGCCATATTTAACCTTTAGTTCCGGTGCCTGGTTCAAGGATAAATCTGCCAGTGAAGCCGTCCTGGGCTATGAAGTGGCAGAGCTGGAACAGCGGGATGTGGGGGATATGATGCTGATTCCCGAGAAAGAAGTGGAAGTGAAGGTAGTAGGCATCCTGAAGCGCAGTGGAACTCAGGATGATGGCACCATATTTATGCCTTACAAATCGCTGCAAAGCATCTTTGGGATAAAGGATCAGATCACCAGCATCGGCATAAAAGTAAACCAGAATGTGGATATCAATGCTTACGAAGAAAAGCTTTACAGCATCCCTGATGTGCAGGTGGTTTCTATGGCTCAGGTGAAGAACACAATTAGTAACCTTGTATCAACAGCGAAAGTGCTGGTGATGTCCATTGCTATCATTGCTATTCTTATCGCGATGGTAGGGGTTATGAATACCATCTTGATGTCCGTGTTGGAACGTTACCAGGAGATAGGCATCATGAAATCTATGGGAGCCACTACCTTCCATATCTTCCGTCTGATCTGGTTCGAGACTATTATTCTCTGTGCACTTGGAGGTGTCATTGGCTCTCTGTTCTCTATCGTTATGGCATCCCTCACCGAAGCCCTGATCCGCTATATCCTTCCCTATGCACCTACAGGGTCTTTGATTATGATAGACTTTGTGTTGGCTGCTAAATCCATCGGGATTATCACCTTGATAGGCTTGCTAAGCGGTATATATCCTGCTTTGAGGGCTGCGAGGATCAAACCGATTGAGGCAATACGCAGTAGTGAAGGTGAGTTATGAGCGCCATTATTACTGCTAACAATCTGGAAAAGATATACTACCGTGGATCAGAGAACGTTACTGCTGTGGATAAAGTAAGCCTTAGCATAGAGAAGGGAGAATTTGTATCCTTTGTGGGTCCCTCAGGCTCCGGTAAAACAACATTGCTACACATCCTTGGGTGTTTGGATAGTCCAACTTCTGGTTCGCTTAGTATAAACGGGACAAGTGTATTTGAAGATCATAGATCCCTTAGCGAAGGCAAGCTAACCCAGATCAGGCGCAATAACTTCGGCTATATATTCCAGAAGTTCTATCTTATCCCCACCCTCACAGTGAAAGAAAACATCATGCTGCCCTATGCTTTTTACAGAAACCTCACTATCCATACCGATGTGATGGAACTAGCAGAGCGTCTGGGCTTATCACATCGGCTAAGCCATTTACCCAAAGAGCTTTCAGGGGGTGAGATGCAACGGGTGGCAATCGCCCGTGCTTTG
>CAYSGM010000038.1:0-22188 GCA_964430595.1 uncultured Candidatus Cloacimonas sp. | reverse complement strand
TTCTTAATGTCAAGTACACCTTATTGGGCTGTCCTAAAAAGCTAATCCACTATACATTGCTGGATGCCAAGAAGTATTTCACCAAGCATAAGCTGTTCTCTCAGCTTGTGGTGGTATTGCTTAATCTTTCAGATTATTACGAGCTTAAGAAGGACTACCGCCGCGCTATAGACACCCTGAAAGATATCGATCCGCTATATAGGGAATATATGGATACGGTTATGAACGACAAAACCAACGAGTTCGATAAGCAACTGAAAACCCTGGTGACAAGGCTGGATCAGGTTCAGGATGATTATAGCAAGCTTGCTTCCCGCTTCACCAACCGTATGCTGGGAGAGTTTGTGGGGCAAAGCGCACAACATAAGAAAGTGATGGAAACGGCTATGCTGGCTGCTCAGCACCCCAATGCCAGTGTGCTGATTACAGGCGAATCCGGCACCGGAAAGGACGTGATTGCCAACCTGATACACATGAACAGCATGCGTAGCAGTGGACCATTTGTGGCGGTAAATGTATCGGCGATAAGCCCCAGCCTGATGGAAAGCGAGTTCTTCGGACATCGTAAAGGCTCTTTCACAGATGCGATAAGCGATCATAAGGGCTTGTTCCAGCAAGCTAACCACGGCACCTTGTTCCTGGATGAAATTGGCGATATGCCCAAGGAACTGCAATCCAAACTGCTGAGGGTGCTGGAATCCCGCAGGGTTACGCCCGTTGGCGGTTCTGCCGATATGCCCTTTGATTGCAGGATTATATGCTCCACCAACCGCAAGCTGGAAGACATGCTTAGTAAAAACCTGTTCCGATTAGATCTGTTTCACCGCCTGAACACGCTGGAAATACACATTCCCCCGCTAAGAAGCCGTCCCGAAGATATTCTCCCGCTGGTGGAACACTATGCAGAACTGCTGGCAGAGCAAAACAACCGACGCAAGCCGGTGCTGGACAGCAGCTTTATAAACAGTCTGAAACAACACTCCTTTCCGGGTAACGTGCGGGAACTGAAGAATATGATAGAAAGGCTGTTTATCCTGTGCCCCGCCAATAAATGGGACGAAAGCGTGCTGTCGCTGCTGCCCCTGGAGGGAAAGGCAAAGGATAACACGCTATCTGCCCTCAGCCAGATTACCCGGCAAGCCGAGAAAGATACCATTATCAAGGCTTTGCAGGATACAGACGGCAAACAAAAAGATGCTGCCCGCCTCCTGCATATGTCCGATAGCACTTTAACCCGCAGAATCGAAAAGTATAAGCTGGAAGTCTATACCCGCAAAGGCAAGTAAAGCAAGATGCAGATGGAGTTCACGCGGTTGAACAGAACTTCCTGATTACCTGCATATACTTAGCCGCCAGGACTTCATCGTAAGCCTTGGAAGCGGTGTTTACCAGCTGTTCAGACCGGGAAGTCTGAAGCATCAAGATCCCCCTTTTATTTCAATTGCGAAATTTCACAAGTGAAGCCCATGCCACCTGAATGTGAAATAAACTGGTTTATCTATTAAGCCGTTTCGTTAACATCCTGCTGTTCATCACCTTATAAAATGTATTGAATCCGTTATAGTTGGCATGCCATGTGCAATTAATACTATGCATGAGGTTCAATATGAAAAAAGTGAAAGACTACATAAGCCCGGTATTCGAACATAAGCTAGGCGACAGCGGCAGAGGTATCGCCGGATTTACCCTGCATCAATATGGCGAACCTTTTGCCAATCACATCCGGGTTTATACAGATGAAACCCGCAAAGTAGTGTTAGAAGAAGTTCACCGCTTAAGAAATGAACTGTTAAACACAGGAGATTTAACCACAATTATGAGTTCAGAGGAGATATCATTATGAGAACGAAAGCAATGGTAGCGTTACTATTAACTTTGATGTTCTGTTTAGTATCAGTGTCGGCAGCAGCTCAGGCTCTTACCGGGACTAAAACCATTGGGAGCGGTGGAGATTACACCACTTTCACGGCAGCGATAAACGCTCTGAATACAAACGGAGTAGGAGCCGGCGGAGTGATCTTCAGCGTAAGCGACGGAGCTGTGTTTAATGAAAATCTTCCCGTCATAACTGCTACCGGTACGGTTGACAACCCCATTGTTTTCCAGAAATCCGGCACCGGCAACAACCCCGTGATCACCTCAACCGGTACATCAGGCTATAATGATGCGGTGATCACCATCAACGGAGGGGATTACATCACTTTCGCCAACATCAATCTTGACTATTCTGCTTCGGTCACGATGGAATATGGCTATCTGTTGCGCAATGCCAGTGCTTCAAACGGAGCCAAACACAATACCATCAGCGGTTGCACCATCACCGGAACCAGAGCTTGCACCAGCTTTGGATACCAGGTTAGCAACTGCATCCCTGCCGGCATCCTGCAATCCGCCTCAGCGATAGGTGGGGGAATTGACCCCGCCTCCACAGACGGCACAAATGCTTATAACCGATTCGTTGACGTCACCATTACCGCCTGCCCCAACGGGATTGTATTGTATGGAGGAACTTACTTCGACAACAATACAGAAATAGTAACAACCTTAAGCACCCTTCGCAATACCATAACCAACATCGGTTCCTCACTAAGTGGGCCTGAAGCCCACGGTATATACATCTCAAAGAATTCCGATTTCACGATAAAGAACACAGACTTAACCGGAATATATTCCGAAACAGATAGTAATGTTCAGGGTATCAGGATTTACCAGTATCGCGGAGCAAGCCAAATTGCCCATAATAACCTTAACAACATATATAACACCAGGACGTCTAGCAGTGCAAAAGCTTATGGCATCTCTACCGGTGATGTTTACGCCGGTGATGGACAAATACGTATATACAACAACTGGATTTCGGATATTAGGGCTACAGATAGCAGTGTGAGTAACAATCTGAAAGTAGTAGGAATGTGGCTTAGTAATGCGGGTACCAATGAAGCTCTGGATGTATATAACAATACTATTTGCATCGGATACGGCCAGACCTTCAAGCATAACAGTGCTGCGGTATATGTTGGCGGGGAAGCAGCTGATGTAACCCTTAATGGAAATGTGTTCGCCAATTATGCTGCCGTGCTTTCCAGCCCTGCTAAGAGTTACTGTATTGTCTCAAACACGCTACACCTTGCAGATGGCTGGAACGATTACAATGCCTATTACCGTGGTACAGGTTTATTAGGTAATGCTGCGGGCTGGGATGCGGGAGACATTACCTATTGGGTTTCTTTAAATTACTTTCATGAGGATGCCCATTCTATCGAAGCCAACCCGCATGTGTTCAATCCCAATGGCAACCTCCATTCGTCTGCCGGCAGTCTGGCAGGTGTAGCGGGCTACAGTGTTCCGGCATGGGTGACGGTGGATTATGACTACGAACCGCGTGGCGCTACTGCCTTTATCGGTGCCGACGTGTTCACCCCCTTTGACGATACCTCCACCATCACTGCTCCCGCGTCGCAGGTTCCCGCGGGGATAATCAGCTCTATATGCACCACCGTGGACAGCGCGGTGGATGTATTCCGCTTCACCATTACAGATCTGGGGCCGGACGGACAAAACACCAAAGTTAAAACGATAAAGATATCTAATGCCTACCCATCCAATCCCGCAAGCTGGACAAGTTACCTAAACGGTTCATTACTTAAGGTAAACGGCACACCTGTGGTAGCAAGCACCACAACTATTACCCCAAGCAATATCACCTTCACAATTGCCGAAGGAAACCTGGTGATTCCCGAAAACAGCAGCATTGAAGTAACACTTGCTGTGTACCTGAGACTGGTGGCAATTCCGGAAGGCTTGAGTTTGAAGTTTATGATTCCCATGAATCATGGCTGCGATACCTATTCCTGGAACACACGATTTGTGCCGGCACTCTCCGCTGATGTGGTATCCAATGAAATCCTGCTGGAAGTAATCGGAACTCAGTATGTTCTGTCGGATGTACCATTGGGTGCTGTGATAGATAATGCTTTCAGATTAACGGTAACGGCAAAAGACATATATGGCAATGTTGATAGAAACCTCAATGATACTGTTACACTCTCCCTGCATACCGGAAATGGGATATTGTCCTCGGTTTCAGGTTTATCAAGCCTGCTTTACTCAGGTACCTGGACATGGATTGATCTGAAGCACAACACGTTTGAAACGATAAAAATAAAAGCTACCGGCTCATTACCAGAAGTTGTTACCGGTTGGATAGTTGTTGCTCCATTTGCACAGGTGCCATGGTCTTTATCACCGGGACAAACAACTACTATCAGTTATTATCCCTTTGTTGGCAGTCAAGCATGGGGAAGAACAGCTTCGTTGTATACCTATGATGAGATCACCACCTACAGGAGCATAAATGCGCTGTCATGGAATGTGTCTAACAGTGGAAGTGTCAATATTCCCAGTAAAATCTACCTCAAGCAGTATTATGGGGCATTAGATCAATCACAAACCTGGGAATCCCTTAAATCTTCTGCTACAGAAGTTTACAATGGAACTCTCAGTTTCACAACTACGGGCTGGAAAAAGATACCTTTGACCACACCCTTTAACTACTCCGGAGGCGGTTTACTAATCCTTGTGGAGTCAGATTGCGGGATCTACGCGAACCAATACATCTCACCCCGATTTGTAGCTTCCTCCACGGTATCCTCCATGTATCAACTGGAGAATGCTGGATCGGGAAGTCCCTCTGTGCCGCAGAGTCTGCTTTCAAGTAACTACCGCACGGATGTAAGAATACATTTCAATACTCTCGGAATGTACGAATCCTCAACTACAACTCAGTCTTCCACAGATTTCATCTCCGGCAACACTCAAAATCAACAGATTATCTGTGCGGAGATTACGGGTACCGGTACGCTTTCGCCTATAGTAGTGAATTCGCTTACCTTTAATACCACAGGTTCGTCTAACCTTAGCTATATATCCGCTGCAAAAGTGTTTTATACTACCACCCCCACCTTTGCCACGGATGTGCAATATGGATCAACCGTTACAAATCTCGGCAGCAAAGGAAGTTTCACGGTTAGCCAAAATAAAGTTATCCCCGTGGGAACCAGCTATTTCTGGCTCTGCTATGATATTGCTGCAAATCCGCCTGTAGGGACTACCTTCGATGCTCAGTGCACTTCTGTGCGGGTTGGCAATACAGATTACAGTCCCACTGTTACCGACCCTGCGGGTAATAGAGCAGTGATGGGTAAAAAAGTTAGCAGCGTTCAGGTGTATCAAACAGGATCGGGTGTTGTGTCTTCCGGAACTGATAATCTATCGCTGCTTAGATTGTCCATTGATGTAGAACCGGGCTCTGATGCTCAATCGTATGGCACGCTGCCCTTAAACAGCGTGATTGTTACCGGAAAAAACACCAATAACAGCGATGTAAGCGCAGTGAAACTGTACCGTGGAGGTGGCTTCTCCAATCAGCTTGGCAGCACCCTAACCATGGCTGCAGGTACAGCTACCTTTAGTAGCCTGAATTACGACTTACCTCTGGGAACAACCGATGTATATGTGTATTTCAATATAAGCAGCAGTGCGGGAGTCGGGAATACAATAGATGCCAAGATTCTTGCCAATGCTATAAATATTGCCGGAGATACCTTCCCTGCTACATTGCAGGATCCTGCCGGTGAATACACAATTCAAAACGTAAACTATGGCGGTGGTTATGCTGCTCAGGGTGGATACTATTTTGCCAATACTCTGGCTTATCCTGCCCCCAGTATGCCAACCTTCAACTGGATTGATATCTCCGCCACGGGAGCGAATTCCTATCCCGATATGAGCAGTGATGATGGTGCTGCGCCAAACAACGCAAGCGGCTATGACATTGGCTTCAGCTTCCCCTTCTATGGTCAATCTTACACCAAGTTCTGGATAGGTGCAGATGGTGCCATTTACTTTGTTAGGCCGACCTTCCCTCAATATGGTACGGATGGAGCATTCATTGCACTCTATAAGGCTGATTACCATCCTGCAAGTCCTAACTATCCAAAAACCATCCTCTACAAGCAGGTTGATGGTGCCCTTGTAGTTACATATCTGAAATGCCAACCTAAAACAGGAGCAAATGCAGATACCTACCTAACCGGGCAGATAATCCTGTACCCAACTGGTAAGATTAAGTTACAGTATTTGGAAAAAGGTTCGCTTACAACAATGACTGACGGTTATGTAGCTATTGTTAATTCCACTATATCTGCCTATCATCTTTACAACCAAGGCGGCTCTGGCGGACCTTTGTTTGGTGCAAGCCCGATTGCAGTTGCCTACGGACAAAATGCCTATATGCTAAACGACAATGCAACCGAAAACGATTTGCCTGTACCTGCTTCCGGTACCCCCACCATAAATTTCCCCATTACGGGAGCTACAGTAGTATTCACTTCTGCTACAGCAGCAACTAATCTAACCGCTATCAGAGTTGAGGTAAATCCCGGAGGAGCTTTACCCGACGGAATCCTAAGCCTTGCAAACAGGCATTGGACTATAAACTCCACCGCTACTTCCGGCTTGGGTAATTATAATCTTACACTGGATCTCACCGGTATAACAAACTTAACTGCAGAAACCGTATTTTATCTGGTGAAGCGTGAGCATGTAAACAGTGCCTGGACGAATATGGGCGCACCTGCGGTTTATGACTTCCCCAACCGAACCGCCACCTGGCAGATCAGTAACGGTTTCTCCGATTTTGGCTTAGGCTTCGAAGAGAACGAGACTCTCCCCGTGGAGCTAACCTCGTTCATGGCGCAACCAACCGCCACCAATAATGCCGTAACCCTCACCTGGACAACTCAATCCGAAACGGGTTTAACCGGCTATTATGTGTATCGCAATACCTCTGAAGAGCTTGCCGATGCGCTAAACCTAAATCTGCTGATTCCGGCTGAAAACAGCTCCTCCTCCTATACCTACAGCTTCACCGATAACGAACTGGAGGGAGAGGGAACTTACTACTACTGGCTGCAATCGGTGGAATTGAACGGCAACCACCAGTTCTTTGGGCCTGTGTCCGTTACCATTGAAGCCGACACGCCCACTCCGCCGGTTACCGTTTACGAGACCCGCCTGAAGAATATCTTCCCCAATCCCTTCAATCCCACTGCCACGATTTCCTACAGCATGAAGGAAGCCGGAACCGTGAGGCTGGAGATCTTCAACAGCAAGGGTCAAGCCGTTAAATCACAGCTTATTAACCACGATAAAGCAGGGGACTATTCCTATAACTGGAATGCCGAAAACCTGGGCACCGGATTATACATTGTCCGCTTCACCCAAGGCAAGCATGTGCAGCTAAAGAAAGCTATCCTGTCTAAATAAACTATCCCCCCTGAACCCTCACAAGTCGAAATGCCCCGAAGCCGGGGCATTTCTGCTTCTATATGGGTTTTTTCATCCACCCTCCTTGCTTGCCAAAGCAGAACCGCAGGGGATCTGACCATGAGCTCACCATGATTTATCCCGGTGAGATCCCGGTGAACCCCACTGCGAATTGCGACCGGATGAGCAAGGAAGGAGAAACCATGGCAGAAGCGAAATGCGCTTTGGCAGCTATCGGTAATGATGCCCAACCTGCAAGTCTGGAGTCGATGACGCCTTTGCTATCTTTATTTCTACCTATATGCTTGCGGCGTCATGGACTACAGCGTCTCCCAGCTAATTATCTCAGGGTTCTTTTATCAGTTAAGCTGCAAGTGTCGCTGTAGTCCAATCGGCTAAGAGAGATAGCACCATCGGTATAGATTGTTTAAGCCGATTCGACTCCAGACTTAAATAGAAATGCGCTTTGGCAGCTTTCGCTTGACATGCAGGCATATTGCCAAACCTATCCCTCCAAAGATAATATTACCCGGGAGTTAGTATGCTGTATCTGCTGTTAAGCGTCCTTTGTTCCTTGCTGATCGCCAATTCACTGATGGTGGCGGGACGTCACGGCAAGATTAGTATGCTGCCTATCTTTTTTGGTAATTACTTTGTTGCCAGCCTGTTCAGCTATG
Organism: uncultured Candidatus Cloacimonas sp.; assembly: GCA_964430595.1. Taxonomy (GTDB): domain Bacteria; phylum Cloacimonadota; class Cloacimonadia; order Cloacimonadales; family Cloacimonadaceae; genus Cloacimonas. The sequence goes on along the minus strand of CAYSGM010000038.1, from coordinate 14,185 downwards.
TCAGCCTGCCTGCGGGGATGGGATTTCCCCCGGCGTTTGATCTGGGCTTTGGCATTTTGACCGGAGCCTTCTTCCTTACAAACTTCTGGGTGTATCAGAAAAGCATTGTGCACAACGGGCTGTCGCTCTCGGTGGGGGCGATGCGCATTGCCATGATCGTGCCTATCTTGCTGGCAGTGGTCATGTTCCGGGAAAGCATCTCAGCGGCAAATCTGCTGGGCATCGCGATTGGTATGGCAGCTTTCAGCCTGAAGGCAAAGCCCGGGGAATTGCATAAGCTGATGTGGATTATAGGGTTATTCATTATCTCCGGCTTAACCGATGCCAGCCTGAAGGTTTACAAGGAACTGGGAAGCGGGAATGAAGCGCTGTTTATCTACATTATCTTTAGCTCTGCCTTTGTGCTTACCCTAATTGCCATCCTCAGCAGCAAGCAGACATTTGGATACAAAAGCGTGCTCTTCGGCTGCCTGCTTGGCTTCCCGAACCGGCTCTCCACCGTATTTTTCCTTAAGGCACTGGATAGTATCCCTGCTGCAATTGCCTACCCTACTGTGGCTGTTTCCGTGGTTCTGCTAAGCATTGTTAGTGATATCATCCTGTGGAAAAAGCAGGTGGTTTGGCGTGATGGCTTGCTGTGGGCATTGCTGGTGATAAGCTTGTTGCTGCTGAATTTGGGTTAACCGTAAGGCATTAACAGAGTGGTCTTTAACTTTTTAACTTGACCTGAATGCACTCTTACTAAAAGTTTAGCATAGATTAATCATGTAAGCATATTAGGAGCTTTATATGAAACAAACCATCTTTACCATCCTGCTCATCTGCCTGGCTGCTTTTGCCTTTGCAGATGCAGATAGCATAATGAAAGAACGCATCGCCAATGCCGATACTTTGTCTGCCGGAGAGCGCTTCCAGCTGGCAAATGAGCTGCTACAGAAAGATGATTACGCCAACGCAATTACTCTATACGATACTTTAAACCGGGATTACCCGGATTGGTCTTGCCCCTGGCGACATAAGGGTGAAGCCTGGTTTAACCTGAAGAACTATGAAGCAGCGGTTACTTCCCTGGAACAAGCTATAGCCACAAACAGTGAACATTACGATGCTTATGTGTGGATGGCATTCTCGTTAAATGAACTTGGACGCTATACGGAAGCACTAAAGAATCTGGAAGCTGCCCTGGCTCTTTCCCCGGAAACAGAGGAAAGCGCAGACGAAACCTTATCGCAGAAAAAGATAGATGCCCTATACAAAGAGCTGAAGAAAAAGGCACACTAGACTACTATTTCTTCACCTTATCCATGATCTCCTGTGCCTCTTTCTTGTCGCTATCAAACAGGAAGGCATCCAGGATTTTGAACTTGCTTTGCGTATCCAGGCATTTCGGATAGACGATCTCCAGTGCCTTAAGCTTATCAACTGAAAAAGCAAACAAGCCCAGAATATCCACAATCTGAGTGGATTTGAAGTGGTTACCTTCGACTGCGCTCCTAAGCGTGTTTAGCCCGGCATCGCCGAAGTTGTTTCTGCGGATGCTTTGTTTAAGATCCAGAAAATCTTCGTTGTTCATAGCTCTTAGTTTGGGGACTGCCGGTTCCGGCGGAGCTACATTTATAGTAACGGTTGGCGCTTCTTTTATGGTTATCACCTGAGGAGCTACCGGGGCGGTATATGCCAGCAGATTTGCCACTTTGCGGATCTCGTCCAGAAGGATCTGGGCTTCATGACGTTCGGATTTGTAGAGCTGGTTGATGTAGCTCATCTGCAGCTTATCTATGCGGCGGTTTATTTTGTTTAGCAACACCTGACGGTTATAAGGAAGAGTTTCATATGCCTTGCTGTTCAGCGAATCTACAGCAGTATTGGTATTTTTATCCATCGCAAACAGAGAATTGATGCCAAATAGCATCATGATGCACAGCATGGTCAGGCTTGCTGCTGCCAGGCTTCGCGTTGGGTGCTTTACAAATTCGTGGTTAAGCATATTTACTCCAATGTCGTTATTTAGTTTTACCGTCGCTTCATGCCGGGAACATCAATACATCGAGGCAGGGCTGTGGTCTGCATAGTACTCTATATACGAGCGTATCTCCGCCCTCAGTTCCAGCTCTCCCATATCGTAATCTTCCCCAAAGTTATCCACAATTTCATCCATTGTGATAGACATGATGAAGGTTTGATAGTCATTTGTCCACGGCACGGCAACTTCATCTATACCTTTTATATAGCTGGTATAAGATTCGTTATTAAGCACCGCCCAATTATCCTGAACCACCATAAAGATATACGCCGTATATGCCAGAAACTCAAAAGCGGTGTCCTTATCGGTATACTGATCGCTAAAGTACATATTCGGCATAAACACGGTATCCCCTTCGTGCTCTATCGTTTTTCCATTGCTAAGAACATTGTAGATAACATCATCCAGGCTCGCGGCATGCATCAGCATGGTTATAAGAATAAAACAAGCAATCAAAGCAAGCTTTTTCATAGTACACTCCTTTTTTTAGTTACCGGATTATTAATACATCGAGGTAGGGCTGTGGTCTGCGTGGTATTCAACGTATGCCCGTATCTCATCTATCAGCTCTTCCTCATCCATATCGTAATCATCACCGAAGTTATCTATTATCTCTTGCACGGTAATGGACACAATATAGGTCTGATAATCGTTTGCCCAGGGAGCTGCCACTTCATCAATGCTGTTTATGTAGCTTTCATCTGAAGAGTTTTCCAGATCCTGCCAATCATCCTGCACAATCATAAACAGATAAACCGTATTTGCAATGAAATCGTAGGCATTATCTTCTGAGACATACTCATCATCAAAGTATGGCGAAGCCATAAACACGGTATTTCCTTCGTGCTGAATCTTAGCTCCATAGCCCATATACTGTGATACTACGTCATCCAGCGTGTCCGCAAAAGCAAGCATGAACCCAAACAACAGGCAGATAAATATAACAAGTTTCTTCATGGTAAACTCCCATATTCTTAGTGCGGGCATTGTTTTTGGTGTTTTTATTGCAGTCAAGCAAAATAATCTTAGCTTCCCCCTCTCCACACAAGTTCTTGACACGAAATGCCAGTTCTGCCAGCCTGCCACCATTGAAATATTATCCTATAGGAGAAGCCATGATCACAGTATATATTAACGGCAAAGCCACCCAAGTGCACAAGGATACCAAGGTGCTGCACGCCTGCACCAAAGCAGGTTACCCCATCCCGCATCTTTGTTACCACGAAGACCTCCCCGCCTTTGGAAACTGCGGGGTATGCGTGGTGGAAATCAACGGTAAAGTGTTGCGTTCCTGCACCACCCCATGCGAAGAAGGCATGAAGATCACCACCACCGGCAAGAAACTGCTTGATTTACGCCGCGAAGCTCTGGAGATAATCCTTTCCAACCACCCCAACAACTGCCCCGAATGCATCAAGAACGGGCGTTGCGAACTGCAAGACCTGTCTCAGCAACTCGCCATCCGCCACATGCATCTTATCAAACTGGAACGCCCCTATAAAGGCAGGGACGAATCCTCCCCCGCTATTACTTTAGACCAATCCTACTGCGTGCAATGCGGGCGTTGCGTATATGTCTGCAACGAGATACAGGACGTGCACGCCCTTGAAAACTCCGAACGCGGCTTCAATACCTTTGTGGGTCCCACCTTCAACCGTCCGCTGGAGGAGACCGAATGCGTTAAATGCGGTCAATGCAGTGCCCACTGCCCCGTTGCCGCCATCTACGAAGCGGACGATTCCGATGCCCTGTGGGCTGCTTTGGATAACAAGGACATGGTGCTGGTGGCGCAGGAAGCCCCCGCGGTGCGTGTTGCCCTGGGCGAAGAATTCGGCATGAAACCCGGCACCAACGTGAAAGGCAAGATGTACACCGCTTTACGCGAACTGGGCTTTAAATACGTGTTCGACACGAACTTCGGGGCAGACCTCACCATCATGGAAGAAGCCAGCGAGTTTGTGCATATCTTTACGCAGCAACCGGAGCGCTTCCCGCTAATCACTACCTGCTGCCCCTCCTGGGTGGATTATCTGGAGAAGTTCCACGCCGACCTCATCCCCCATTTCTCCAGCTCCAAATCCCCTCATCAGATGGTGGGTACCATCGTGAAAACCTACTGGGCAGACAAGATGAAGCTAGACCCCAAGAAGATATTCCTGGTTTCCGTGATGCCCTGCACCGCAAAGAAATTCGAAATTGAGCGCATGGAAGACATGTACGCTTCCGGCTGTAAGGACGTTGACCTCACCATTACCACCCGCGAGCTTGCGCGCATGCTTAAAACTCGCGGCATAGACCTGGCGCATCTGGAAGACGGTGTAGCAGACAATCCCCTGGGCGAATACACCGGTGCCGGTACTATCTTTGGTGCAACGGGAGGCGTGATGGAAGCAGCCCTGCGAACCGCATACAACTTCGCCACCGGTAGCGAACTGCCCGATCCCAAGATAGATTTCGTGCGTGGTACCCGTGGCATCAAGAAAGGCAAGATAAACATCCTGGGCAAAGAAGTGCGCATCGGCGTGGCTTCCGGGCTTGGCAATGTGTCCCAGCTTATGAACGAAATCCGCGATGCCAAGACCAAAGGCATCGAGCCCCCCTATCATTTCGTGGAGGTTATGGCTTGCCGCGGCGGCTGTGTAGGCGGGGGCGGACAGCCCTACCGCAGCACCAACCGCATCAGGCTTGCCCGCGCCAAAGGGCTTTACAAAGAGGATGAGACCTGCACCCGGCGCGAATCCCACAACAATGAATCTATCCAGCAGCTTTACCGGGACTTCCTTGGCAAGCCAAATTCGCCCAAAGCCAAGAAGTTGCTGCATACCAGCTATATCGCCCATCCCATAAAACTAAGCAAGTAATACTTTTGCCCGATGAAGTCCAAGCGGCTATCAAAGATATTGGTATGGTTGAAGTTAACTTCAGCCACTTGAACTCCATCTATGCTCCTTCCTTGCAAGCATTGCGGTATCATTGCAGGTTTATTACAGATAAAACCTGCAATGAATCTGTAATGATACCGTAATGCCAGCAGGAGCGAAGGCAGAAATACTGTGCAGAAAACCTAATGAGCTGAAAGGATGATTATTAGGGTTAGCAATTAGCGAAACATCGGATAAATTGTAAATAGAATTATAAGCAGACACGAGGAGGAATCCCCATGGATATGAAAACCTTTGGATACCTGTATTACAAAGCACGCGGTTACGAGCCGGAAGCCATTCTCAGGGAAGCAGAGATTAGCGAGGAAGAATACAATTTCTTCGAGAAAAACCTGGGCGGGGTGCTTAGTGAAATCGACGAAAGCCGCCCTCAAGCAGAAAAGATAGGTGCGGATTTCATCCGTTTAACCCGCTATATCTACGAACGCGAAAGCGATCAGGCACAGAATGTGGTGCGTCCCGATGCCGTGAAAGTGCGTGGCGGAGAACTGGTGTCCCTGCCTGCCATTGGTAAGATAGAAATGCCGGAAATGAGCCTGCACAAAGCGATAGAGCAACGGCGCAGCCTGCGTAAATACTCCACTGATGCCCTTAGCATGGATGAACTTTCATTCCTGCTGTGGACTTCATCCTGGGCACGGGACTTCCGCAGTAATGAACGCATGGAGATAACCCTGCGCAATGTTCCTTCTGCCGGAGCACGGCATCCCCTGGAGACTTATGTGGATATCCACAATGTGGAAGGCATCAAACCCGGGCTTTACTACTATCACCCCATCAAACACTGTCTGGTGCTGCTGGATTCCGGGGAAAGTAAAGCAGAGCAGATTTACGAAGCCTGCATGCGCCAGGAAATGCTGAAAACCTCAGCCGTGAACATCATTCTTAGCGCGGTTCCTTATCGAACGGTGTGGCGTTATGGGCAGCGCGGATATCGCTATCTGTATCTGGATGCGGGGCATGTGGGGCAAAATATCCACCTGGCTGCCGAAGCTATCGGTGGCGGTGCCTGCATGATAGGTGCTTATCTTGATGAAGCCATGAACGAGGCAATCGGCGTGAACGGCATGGAAGAATTCGTGATCTACATTGCCAGTGTGGGAAAGAAAGTAGCTGAATAAAACTGGAATTTAAGATTTCAGATGACAGAAAGTGCACAAACTGCCCAACGCCATGAATTTATTCTTTGAATTGGCTTCAATTTTGCTTTACAATAAATGGGGAATAAAAGTATTTGTTCCGATGCGGGATGTTGTGTCCAGCCATAGTCGTGTAATGTTGTGTTTTTATTAGTAAGAGCCTATAAGACAGGCTCTTCGGTGAATCTAATTATAATCAGTCTCAAGGAGAATAGCAATGAAGAAAACTTTGCTTATCACACTGCTCTTGGTCTTAGGATTGGGAGTCTTAGGGGGGTTATTTGCTCAAACCTCCGAATATCCTTTTAGTGCAACCCAGGGAACATATACCCCAATTACCGGGGGATTATCCTTGGGAACAGAAACCACCGATGATCAGCGATTTGTTGATCCTACCGCTCTTGCCGGATCTACTACCGTTTTAACAGGTCCCGGTCTGGATATAGGATTCAACTTCACTTTCAACGGTGCTGTGTTCGATCGCCTTGCAGTTAATGCTAATGGCTGGATTTCCTTGGGGCAATCTGCCCTGACACCTTCGGTAAATATCACTTCCTCCTCATCCTACATTCCTCTTGCCAGCACCTCAGTGATAACACCGGATGTCCTGGTAAACCGGATTGCAGCCTTAGCACGAGATTTACAGGCTCAGGCAGGTGCCACACTTCTTGTAGAAACTATTGGCGCAGCTCCAAACCGGACTTGCGTAATACAGTGGACAAACTACAAAAAATACGGTACAAGCGGTACCGGAGATATCCTAAACTTTCAAATTCAACTGCATGAAACCACTAATAATGTAAAAATCGTTTATGGTCCATTTACCGCCAATGCAACCCCAGGCAATATGCAGGTGGGTTTACGCGGACCGCTTGTCACAGATTTTAATGCCCGGACAGGTACAGGAAGCTGGGCTGAGACAACTGCTGCAGCTTTAAATACTGAATATGTAGTATTAAACGACGTTAACTATCCTGCCAATGGATTAACCTTTAACTTCAACTTCCCCGTGGCAAATCAGCCACCCAATCCAGCTAACCTGGTTTCTCCTGCTAATAATGCAACCCTGGTAAGCCCTACCGCCAATCTGAACTGGATGAGCGGAGGAGGGTTACCCACAGGTTACAGGCTTAGTTTTGGAACCAATAATCCACCCACCAATATCGTTAATAACGTGGATTTGGGACCTGTGAACACCTATGATCCCACCGGAGACCTTAATCTTTCCACAACTTACTATTGGAGCATTGTTCCCTACAACAGCTTTGGAAACGCTTCAAACTGCCCGGTGTGGAGCTTTACAACCCACGGTGATGCCACTATCACTGCGCTTCCCTACTCGCAAAACTGGGATGCGGTAACCCCTCCGGCATTGCCCTTTGACTGGACTTCGATATATCAAGCCTCAGTTACCACTGGTTATGTAAAGACGGTTACCACCACCCCGCAAAGCACCCCAAATTGCATAGCTATGTATAACCCTACTGATGTTGCCACTATTGCTATGCTGATTGGTCCACAATTACATACTTCTATTCCGGCAAACAACATCCGGGTGAAGTTCTGGGCTAAAGGCTCTGCCGCTTACCATGTGCTGGTTGGCGTGATGAGCGATCCCACTGATCCCGCAACATTTGTTATGGTTCAGGATGTGAATGCTGTAGCCAATTGGAACGAGTATATTGTTGATATGACAGCCTATACGGGAGCAGGAAGGTATATTGCTTTTAAGCATGCCAGTACTGCCACGGCTCAGACTATCTACCTGGATGGTATAGGCTTTGAGCTTATTGCTCCCAATGATCTTGGTGCCACTACCATTACAGGCAACACAACCCCATCGGTTAATTCACCTACAACTTACACAGTTGGAGTAAGAAACTGGGGAACCGCAGCCCAAACTAACTACAGTGTGAAGCTGATGAGCGGAACCACTGAGCTTGCCAGCGTTGCCGGTGCTGCAATTGCCGCGGGTGCTACAGGGAGTGTGCAGATAAGCTGGACACCCACTGCTGAAGGACCAATAAGCATCTTTGGTAAGGTTGTTTTAACAAGTGATGTTAATAGTGCCAACGATATTACCGCACCGCTTAGCGTAACCGTGATGCCTGCCGGAATGGCAGTGGTTACGATCGGTACCGGTGAACTAGCCGAAGGAATTCCGTGGGAGTTCTACTTTAAGAACAGCTTGTTTGAAACCCTTTATTATCCCACAGAAATTGGTATGTTCGGCAATATAACCGCTGTATCGTTTTATAATAACTTTGTAACTAACCTAACCGCTACTCCAGTGAAGCTGTGGTTGGGAAGCACTCAGTTGGAGGATTTATCTGCCGGCTGGATTCTGCCTGATCAGCTTACCATGGTTTACGATGGAACATTGGACTTCCCCAGTGGTGCTAATACTATAAGTGTTTCCCTGCAAACTCCGTTCTCCTATTCCGGCGGTAATCTGGTGCTTTATGCAAACCGCCCCATGGACGCAGTGTATTATAGCAGCAGCGATAACTTCCAGGCTCAAACTGTGGGAACCAACCGTTCCAGAAAGCTTACTTCAGATTCCGTTGTTTACGATCCTGCTGCACCTTCTGCAGCTGGCACGTTGTCCGGAACGTTCCCCAAAACCACTTTACACATGACACCGCTAAGCCCGGATCCCTTGTTCGTGGTTAACCCAGCCAGCCATAACTATGGCACAGTGCTGATGAACTCCACCACAGACAAGGCTTTCTCGATAATGAATGCCGGGGGCGGAACCCTGAACGTTTCGGCAATCAGCATCAGTGGTAGCCCATTCTTCACGCTGCAGAACCTTCCTACTCTGCCCGCAAGCCTTGCAACCGGACAGACCGCACCCTTCACGGTTCGCTATTCCCCCACTGCAGCAGGCGAACACACTGCCACGGTTACCATCACTGATAACCGCATGGTTCATACTATCTCGATTAACGGCACCAGCTTTGATGCCACAATCTACACCCTTCCTTATGCACAGGGCTTTGATGAAGTAACTCCTCCCGCTCTTCCTATCGGTTGGAGCAGTATTTATCAGGCAACTGTAACTACTGGTTATGTGAAGACGGTAACCACATCCCCGCAGAGCTCCCCTAACGCCGTGGCAATGTATAACCCCACGGATACCGCTACGATAGCAATGCTTATTGCACCTCCGCTGAATTCCACTGTTCCGCTTAGTACCACCAGAGTGAAGTTCTGGGGTAAGGGTAATAACTATTCCGCAATCGTAGGTGTGATGACCAATCCCACTGATCCTGCGTCTTTTACACCTGTGCAAACCGTGACCTTCACCGCTGCTTGGGCAGAGTATGCTGTTCCGCTTACTTCCTACACAGGAACCGGCAGATTCATCGCTTTCAAGCATGCTAATAACGCCGCAGGTCAGACCATATATCTGGATACCATTCAATTCGAAGCTATCGCAGCTAATGATCTGGCTGCTATAAGCCTTATCGGCAACACAACCCCCAGCATGGGAAATGCTACTACTTATACAGTAAATATCTTCAACAACGGCACTGCCAGCCAAAGTGCATATAACGTAAAGCTGTATAACAGCCAAAACGTAGAACTTGCCACCGCTGCCGGGACTACTGTTGCTGCCGGCGAGACTGTAGCAATACCCCTTATCTGGACTCCCGCCGCAGAAGGTGCATTAACTATCTATGCCAAGGTAATCCTTGCCGGTGATGTTAATAACACTAACGACCAAACTGCAAATCTGGCAATCACAGTGATGCCTTCGGGAATCATTTCCGTAACTATTGGTGATGGTTCTGCAAATGCACGCATGCCTATAGACATGTTTTACAAGAACAGCCTATATCAAACAATATACTATCCTGAAGAAATCGGCTTGATTGGAAACATCCTGTCTGTAAGCCTCTACAATAACTTCCTTACTACCACCCTGGTAGATAAGCCTACAAAAATCTGGATGGGTATTACTCAGCAGGCGGATTTATCTGCCGGATGGGTTCCTGCCAGCCAGATGACACTGGTATTCGATGGCACCATGACCTACCCTGGTGGAGAAAATACTATTACCTTCCCGCTCTCTACAATATTCCCTTACACTGGTGGGAACCTGATAGTAATGTGGAATCGCCCGATGGACACCCAATATTTCAGCAGTTCGGACTATTTCAAATGCCAGACTGTGGGCACCAATCGTGCTCGTAATATATTCAGTGATACCGTAACACAAGATCCCGAGACGGTAACTGGCGGAACACTTACCGGTCAATTCCCCAAAACCACCTTTGTTATGACACCCGTTGGTGGCGATCCTGCTTTCAGCGTAACACCTGCAAGCAAGAATTTCGGTACAGTAATCATGAACAGCACTCACAACCAAAGCTTCAGTGTAATGAATATTGGTGGTGGATCGCTAACGATTAACAGCGTAAGTATCAGTGGAAGCCCCATGTTCTCCCTTCAGAATGTGCCCACCCTACCAGTGAGCCTGAACACGGGACAAACCATGGTCTTCACAGGACGCTATAGCCCCACTACTCCCGGTGAACACACTGCCACAATTACTATTACCGACAACCTTGCCCGCAGTGTAGAGCTGAAAGTGAATCCCGTTGCCAACCGTGAGAACCGCAACTCAAATAACCGCTTGTCTCACACTGTTGCACTTAGCGGAACTTGTATCGATACCAATATAAACGTTCTGCCTTATGTGCAGAATTTCGATGCGGTAACCGTTCCTGCATTGCCTCCGGACTGGTTAAAGCTGGTGCAAGCCACTGCCAATGCGTTGGTACAAACATACACTACCAATTTCGTTAGCTCTCCTAACAGTGCTGGGATGACTAACAGCACCGATGCTAATGCTACGGCTATCCTTATTGCACCACCGCTTGGTACTGCCATAGCCACAAACACCACCAGAGTGAAGTTCTGGGCAAAATCCAGTGGTGCCGGCTATCCGCTTAGCATAGGTATTATGAGCGATGCCACCAATGCCGCAACATATACAGAAATACAGAACATCGCCCTCACCACCACCATGACAGAATATGTGGTAACCTTCGCCGGTTATACCGGAACAGGCAAGCACGTAGCCTTCAAGCACGGTCTTGGCGGAAACAGCCGTATCCTGTATATTGACGATGTAATGATAGAAGTAACTCCCACAAATGACCTCGCAGCGTTAACCGTTGCCGGCAACACCACTCCCAGCATGGGAAGCCCCAATATCTACAACGTAAACGTGTTCAACTGGGGCACAGCAGCTCAAAGCACTTATAACGTGAAACTATACAATGCAGAAGGGACAGAGCTTGCCACAGCAACCGGCTTACAAATTGCTCCCAGTGCATCAGTTCAGGTTCCTGTATCCTGGACTCCCTTAGCTGAAGGTGCAGTTACCCTATATGCAAAAGTAATCCTAACCGGAGATCAGAACCCCCTGAACGACCAATCTAATAACCTGGCTGTTCTGGTGCTTCCTTCCGGTATCTTTGCAGTAACCGTGGGCGATGGCTCTCAGAATGCCAACATCCCCATAAATATGTTCTACAAATCCAGCCTCTATGAAACCCTGTATTATCCTGCTGAAATGGGTAATTTCATGGGTTCGATCACCGGGATTCAGCTCTACACCCAGTTTACGCAGGAATTGCTGCAAAAGCCGGTGCAAGTTTGGATCGGAACCACCCAATCGCAAACCCTGGAAGCCTGGATACCCTCCACTAGCCTTACCCAAGTGTTCAACGGCGTTCTGGACTTCCCCTTGGGCGAAAACACCATAACCATCCCCTTCATCGAAAACTACTTATACTTAAATGGTGAAAACCTGGTTGTGATGTTCTTCCGTCCCCAGGAAGCTCAATACTGGAATTCCACGAACTACTTCAAATGCCAGACAGATGCAGTGAACACGCTTCGCGCCAAGAGACTTCAAAGCGATAGCATTATCTACGATCCCGCCAATCCGGCAGCCGTAACCGCATCAGCACAGTTCCCCAAAATCACCTTCCTGGGTATTCCCGGAGGAGTTGGTCATCTGAATGGAACCGTGCTTGGAGCAGGTAATCAGCCCCTTGAAGGTGTAGCAGTGCAAATTGCCACCACCACCTATGCAACCGTTACCAATGCTGCCGGTCAATATGAAATCAGGAACATCCTGCCTAATACCTACACTGTAGGTTTTAGTAAGTATGGTTACATGAACAGCAACCAAAACTTCACTCTTGAAGAAGATGAAACCGAAACCGTGAACGTAACCATGACCCCCATGGCAACTGTTAGCCTTAGTGGCACCGTTCTTGCCAGCGACACTGCAGCAGGATTGGCAAACGCAACCATACAGCTTAACGGTTACCAGAATTATTCCGCCACCACTGCTGCTAATGGAACCTTCACTGTTCCTGCAGTTTATGCCAGCCAGAGCTATACCTACACTGTGTCTTGCCCCGGCTTCAGAGACCTTAGCGGAACCGTGAACGTAGGCATCACCAACCATACTATGCCTCCCATGACGCTTAACGAACTGGCATTTGCCCCTTGGGGTGTTGTTGCTGCCCTAAACGGAGCGCAAACCGAAGTGAACCTTACCTGGAACGCCCCCAATCCAAATGCGGTGGATGTTTCCGAAAGCTTCGAAGCTGCCACCTTCCCGCCCAATAACTGGACTCAGGTTATAAACAGCACCGGACCCGCTAATGAGAACGGTGTGCTGCCTACCTGGTGCAGCTTTGGCACCAAAGACTACTATGGCTATACCGCTGTTCCCACAAACGGTGTGAAACAAGCCGGTATCGCCTTCTCACCCACCTATGCACACCAAGATGAATGGTTGATTTCCAACCCATTCTACTGCCCTCCGGAAGCTCGCTTCACATTCGACACCCTCTGTTACCGTGGCTCTACTTATAACGACCATTATTACGTTAAAGTATCCACCAATGGTGGTGCGGATTGGACAGTGATTTGGGACGCTACCGCTATACCCGGTGGCTATACCACTGTTCCCATGAACGTTCAAGTAAGTATGGCAGCCTATGGTGGACAGCAGATCAAGTTCGCCTTCCATGCCGATGATCCACCTTCAAACGATGGTTTATGGTATGATTGGTATATCGATAACATCAAAATTACCAACGAAGTAACAGCCCTCAGTTTCAGCCCGGATGAGATGATCACCCAATCCGCTACCGACACCCGCACCGTAAGCACCAAAAGCAGTGTGGTTGAAGGCGGAGAAAGAGCTATCTCCATTCCTACCAGCACAGATACCCGCTCTCTGGGTGGATACAAAGTGTGGCGTATGCTTGCCGGACAAGAAAACAACCAGAGCTTGTGGACTTCGCTAACTCCCAATGTAGTTCCCCCCGTCACATTCAGCGATACAACCTGGGGTTCTCTGTCCAATGGCACCTACCGCTGGGCTGTAAAAGCCGTATATACAAACAATGTGCTTTCCATTCCCGTGTTGTCCAACCCGCTTGTGAAACAAGTGGCGTCCGGAACAATCCAGGGTGTGGTTCGCAAACCTAACAACCAAGCTCTGCAAGGTGCTACAGTAACCGCAGGTGGAAACACCACCATCACCAACAGCAACGGCTTGTATAGCCTCAGCGTCCCTGTGGGAACTTATACAGTTTCCTGCAGTGCCGTGGGCTACCAAACCAATACCCAGAACAATATTACCGTGGTTGCTAACCAGAGCGTGACGGTGAACTTCAGTATGATCGTTTCCGCCAACGAAGATGATCTTACTCCAGTAACCGTAACCGCCCTGAATGGCAACTACCCCAATCCCTTCAATCCGGAAACCGCGATCAGCTATGCGATCAAGGATGCCGGCGATGTCCACCTGGAAATCTACAACCTTAAGGGTCAAAGAGTTCGCAGCCTGGTAAATGGCAAACAAAACACAGGCCACTACCGCATCGTATTCAACGGCAAGGACGACAAGGGAATGCCTCTAAGCTCCGGTATCTACTTATACCGTCTGACTACCGGCAGCTACACCTCCACCCGCAAAATGATGCTGATGGAATAGTAAGCTAAGTAACTAAACAACTGATAACAAACGCCCCGGCATATGT
>CAYSGM010000037.1:0-22626 GCA_964430595.1 uncultured Candidatus Cloacimonas sp. | reverse complement strand
AATAACAGTATTCTGCTATAATAAGGAGATAAATATGACGAACATCGCAATTAACGGTTTCGGGCGCATTGGACGCCTGGTAATGCGCGTGATTATTAACAGCCATCCCGAGCTGAATGTGGTGGCAATAAACGATTTAACCGATCCTAAGACCCTGGCATACCTGTTTAAGTATGACAGCGTGCACAAGATATTCCCCGCAGAGATTTCCCACACCGAGGATTCCATCGTGATAAACGGGAAAAAGATCCGCATCTTCGCGGAGAAAGACCCGGAAAGCCTGCCCTGGAAAGAGCTGGGGGTAGAGCTGGTGGTGGAAGCCACGGGGTTCTTTACTTCCAAAGAAAAGGCATTCAAGCACATCAAAGCCGGAGCAAAAAAGGTTGTGTTGACCGCACCTGCGAAGGATGAGATTGATGCTACCATCGTGATGGGCGTGAACCACAAGACCCTGAAACCCACGGATGTTATAGTTTCCAATGCTTCCTGCACCACGAACTGCCTTGCTCCCGTGGCAAAGGTATTGCAGGATAAATTCGGCATTGTGAACGGACTGATGACCACTATTCATAGCTACACGAACGATCAGCGCATCCTGGATCAGCCGCACAGCGATCTGCGCCGCACCCGCGCTGCTGCCATGAGCATGATCCCCACCTCTACCGGTGCTGCCAAAGCGATCGGGCTGGTGATTCCGGAGCTGAAAGGTAAGCTGGATGGGGTTGCGATCCGCGTTCCCACCCCGGATGGTTCACTGGTGGATCTGTGTGTGAATCTGGAGAAAGAAGCTACCAAGGAAGAGATTAACGCCGCCATGAAAGAAGCCTCGGAGACGTATCTGAAGGGCTATCTGATGTATTCCACCGATCCCATTGTGTCTATTGATATCGTGGGTAATGCGTATTCTTCCATCTTCGATTCCCCCACCACCTATGCCAAAGGTAAGCTGGTGAAGATATTTAGCTGGTATGATAATGAATTCGGCTATTCCAGCCGCGTGGTGGATCTGCTGGAGTATATGACAAGCCTGTAATTATAAGCAGATAATTGCTAAGACACAGTGATGATGCCGGGTTAATCGCCCGGCATCGCTACTTTGTGCGGATACCTTATTCCGGAGTATCAGACGTCCCGTCTGATCCTGCCCTCCATCTCAGGCGTTTATACATACTATCAGTAGCTAACACAAATTTCAGATAGAAGAGGCACATATTCGTAATGGCCGCCGCCATCGGCTGTCAGCACACGAGGCGTATGCAATTACGATCACGCACAGACGAGACGTCTGTGATTCCGGGTGCAAAAGAAAACCGCCTGCAGTATCTCGCAGGCGGTTAATGTTCAAAACAGATTGTCAGAACAACCTATTTGTGTTTATGACGGTTCTTCCGCAGACGTTTCTTCCGCTTGTGAGTAGCTATTTTATGACGTTTCTTTTTCTTTCCACATGGCATAATATCAGCTCTTACTTCTGGGTTTTGACGTCAACCACATTACCCTTGAACTCACGGGAAAACTTGAAGGTGGGGACAGTTCTTTCCGGAACTGGAACTTTCTCGTCAGTTTTGGGATTGCGTCCAACGCGGGGTTTACGGGTTTTGAGCTTGAATGTGCCAAAGCCACGGACTTCAATGTGATTTCCCTTTGCCAGGCTGTCCTTAATGGACTGCAGAAGTGCGTCTACGACGACAGCAACGTCCTTGCGGATGATTCCGGTGTTTTCCGAAATGATCTTTACTAAATCGGCTTTTGTCATTTGATACTCCTTAAATATGCTCTTTGTCTATCTAGCTTTGCTAAACTGCATCGACTAATAAGATACTCAGGAATAAAATCTTATGTTTTGTGTCAAGCAAAAAAACGTCTCCCTTGCGCAAAATGAGCCGATATCCCTCTGCCAGTATGGCTTAAGTGACTTTATAACGGAGGGAATAAAGCGGGATAACTGCCGCGGAATATTGCCCATTGACATGCTTAACATAAAGTTAGCCCATTCTGATTTGCAGCCTTCAGGGCTAGATTTTCGTGCGGGGCAGATAAGAAGAAAACAGGGGAGAATGGAAAGCACAGTATAACTAAATAATTGAAGCCACACTAAAAATAAGGCTTGACAAAATTAGTGGCGCTTATAATAATGTCCACAGGATTAGCCATGATAATGGGACTTACTAACCAAACTTCTGTATCAGGTAGGTGAATAATGAAGGATGATAACAGGGAACAAACAGCGGGAGATTGCCGGATTAAGGTGAAAGGCACGCAGGTGCAGATAAGCTACCGGGGACGTTGCCATACGCTTTTTAATAGCGGGGGGATGGCTTATATTCTGGATCTGATCACGCATGCCGGAGTGCCGGTGAGTTTTGATAAGCTGGATGCTGCCCAGGTGCAGCCCCAAGCCTGTTACCGGCAGTTTGAGCAGGAATCTGAGCTTACTGAGGGTGGATTGCGGCTTCAGGATAAACCGCTTAGCTATGCAATGGCGGATAGGAAGGCAATTTATAACATTAAACGGCGGCTGGTGCAGATTATCGCTGAGCTCGCGGAACTGGAAGAGTATAACGATTATGCCCGGGCAGCAGATTTGCGGGATGAACAAGAAGCATTGATGCAATACCTTAGAGATGTTTACCGTCCCTGTGGCAGAGTGCGGAGTTTCCCGGATGAAACCGCCAAACAGAGAAGCAAGGTGCTAAAAGCCCTGCGGCGGGTAATGTCTGATATTGCCGCGGTGGAGCCGGAACTGGCATCCTTGATTTGGGAATCCCTGGAGATTAATGAGTATCTGGTGTACCGTCCCACGGGCTTGGAAATAGATGTTTACGTAGTTTAGCCTTGTTTGCAGCCTCAATTGGCTTATTATAGCATAGAGACTTACTTAAACTACGATCTCAGCATGAAGGAGAACGCCATGGAGGCTTTCACGTTTCATAATCCCACCCGAATCCATTTTGGGGTGGGCATGATATCCAAACTGGGCAAAGAATTGCAGGATGCAGGCATTAAAAGCTGCCTCATGATAGCGGGCGGTGGCTCGATTAAAGAAAATAGCGTTTATACACAGGTGTTAGAGTCCCTGAATAAGCATAATATTACTGTGCATGAAGCATGGGGCGTGCAGGCAAATCCCACTCTGGAGAAAGCCAGGGAAATGGTTGCAATGGCGCGCGAAACAAAGGCGGAGGCTATCCTTGCCGTGGGCGGAGGAAGCGTTATAGACAGTGCTAAAGCAGTGGCAGCAGGCGTGTATCTGGAAGATACCTGGGATGCTTTCGGCGGTAAGGTAGCTATCAAGCAGGCTCTTCCTTTATACACGGTGCTAACTATTTCCGCTACAGGCAGTGAAATGAATGGCAATGCCGTGATTACTAATATGGACACTAAGCAGAAGTGGGCGTTTTACTCTCCCTTGGTGTACCCGCGGGTAAGCATCATTGATCCGGCGGTGCAATGCAGCCTGCCCTTCAAGCAGACGGCAAGCGGTGCTATAGACGCCATTGCGCATGTGCTGGAGTATTACTTTGTAAACCAAACTGCCCTTAGCACCCAGGCTATAGACGATGCCCTGATGAAGACTATAGTGGATATGACGGACAGACTGAAGGATAACCCGGGAGATCTGGTGGCAAGGGGCAATCTCGCCTGGTGTGCCACTCTTGCCTTAAACGGGATTTCCGGCATGGGTATGAAGGGCGGAGACTGGGCTTGCCACCAAATAGAGCATGCCTTTTCTGCTTTACACCCAGATATTGCCCACGGAGAGGGCTTAGGCGTAGTTTTCCCCACCTGGATAGAATATATGAGTGAGAAGGATCCCTCCCGCTTTAGCCGTTGGGCGAAAAACGTGTGGGGAGAGGACAGCGTTCCGCGCGGAGTGCAACGTTTCCGGGACAAAATAGAAGCCTGGGGAATGTCCGGTTCCTTGCGTGATCTTGGGATCAGGGAGCGGGAACTGCCGGAGCTGCTAAAGCTAATCATGATCACCCCCACGGTTGGTGCGGTAAGTAAGCTGAGTGCTGCCGAAGTGGAAGCACTATTGATGCTTGCCTACTGATCTATCCCTGCGCAGCCAAATAGAACTTGACATATTATCCTCTTTTTTTGGTATGAGGCAAATTCAACGATTAAACGTAAGGATTAACAGCCAAAGATGAGAGAGAAATCAATCCCAAAGCATGATAAAAGCAAGTTTGCCGCAGCAGATTACGGAGTTACCCCCATCCCGGAAGGGAAGAAGTTCCGCAAACACAAGCCCTTTGTTCAGGATTGGATAGAAGCAATTCTTTTCGCTTTTGTAGTGGCGATGATTATCCGTAACTACACTTTCGAGAACTTCCTGATTCCTTCCTCCTCTATGGAAAAGACCCTCTTAGTGGGCGATTACCTGGTTGCCAACAAGCTGAAATACTATTTCACGGATCCCAAGCAGGGCGACATCGTTACCTTCCGCTATCCCAAGCTGGAAGAAGGCACACCCGAACACGAAAGCACTAAGGCAGATTTCATCAAGATATTCCACCCCCTCTATATAAACAAAGCCCACAGCTTTGCCAAATTCCCTTTAACCGCCTTTCATATCAGCTACTACGCACGTAAAAACTTGGTAAAACGCGTTATCGGTATGCCCGGCGACACGGTGGAAGTAAGGGATAAGATTGTATATGTGAACGGCAAGGAATACACCAAAGGCTTCGAAAACTATGGGCTTGCAGACCCCAGCCCGCCTCTATCCCCCCGGATAGTTCACGATCACCGCATGCCGGAGAACTATGTAGATTTCATCTCCACTAACCCGTGGTATGAACCCTACAGGGTTAGTACTCCCGGCGACAGCCTGGCTGCACGCAAAGTCTTTAACCGGGACTGGTTTGGTCCCATTAAGGTGCCTGAAGGGCAGTATTTTGTGATGGGCGACAACCGCGATGTAAGCGAGGACAGCCGTTACTGGGGATTTCTGGAACGCAGGTATATCACCGGCACCCCCTGGCTAATTTTCTGGAGTAAAGGCATAGAGTTCAACAAGCTCTTCGACGAGCCACACATCCGATGGGACAGGATTTTCCGCCACCCTCATTAAGCCTCTACGTCCATATCCCTTTTTGCCTGTCCAAATGCGGTTATTGCAGCTTCTTCTCGCTGCCCTTCAGCAAGCAAAGCATTGCTGATTATTGCAGCTATTTAGCCAAGGAAAAAGCCCTATACCGCCCGAAACTAAACTCTCCGCTGCGCAGCCTGTATTTTGGCGGAGGCAGCCCAGCACTCCTTATCTCAGAGCAGATAAACGGCATCTGTAAGGGACTCATCTTTGAGGATAATGCCGAGATAACCATTGAAATCAACCCCATTCAGATCACCTCCTCTTTACTTAGCGCACTAAAAACTACCCCCATAAACAGGCTTTCCCTCGGTGTGCAAAGCATGACCGATGCAGAGCTACAGTGGCTAAACAGGCGCCACAGCGCAGCGCAAATGCCCGAAAAGATGAAGCTGTGCCGTGATTTCGGCTATGACAACATCTCGCTTGATCTTATCTACGGCTTACCCGGCAGCACGGTGGATACCACCCAGCTCAATCTGGATGCCATGCTTGCCTTGCATCCGGAGCACATATCCTGCTATCTGCTTAGCCTGGATGAGGATAGCGCACGCTTTGCAGAAGCAGCAAGCCTGCCTGATGAGGACATGCAGTTTGCCCAATACGAGCTGATCCGCAGCACCTTAAGCGCATCCGGTTTCCGCCACTACGAGATCTCTAACTTTGCAATTGCAGATAAAGCCTCCCGCCACAATTTAGCATACTGGCATAACAATAACTACCTGGCTCTGGGCGCATCGGCAGCGGGCTGGATGGCACCGGTTCGCTATCAGAATGCTGCCGACCTGAGGGAGTATTACCGCGCTGTGGAAGCAGGCGAGCTATACCCAAACCAGACCCTCTGCACCAAGCAGCGCATGATAGAAGACTATCTGATGATGGGCTTACGGCTGATAGACGGCATAGACACAGAGGACTTCAAACACCGGTTTGGCACGGATTTATCCGGCATTTACGGCGATAAAATTCGCCAACTAACCAGCCTAAACATGCTAAAAAGCACAGATAACCAGCTCTCCCTCACAGAAGCTGCCTACTTCGTTTCCAATAGTGTGATTTCCCAGCTAATCCTATGAACCTTAGCATATTACGCAGCCAGATTGCAGCCCTGATTTATGGCACGCGGTTTGCCGGTAAAGCCTACTTTGCAGGTGGTTGCGTGCGGGATTACATCCTGATGCAAACAGGCACAACCCCACAGCCTGAAAACAACCTACACGATACAGACATCACCGTGGAAATGCCCCATGGCGGTATTCTACTGGCAGAATATTTACAGCCCCACTTTCCCACAAACACGCTAAAATGCTTTCCAGAATTTGGAACCGCAAAGTTAACTATTGCAGACACCTGCATCGAGTTTGTTGCTACCCGCAAAGAGCATTACCACAGGAACAACCGCTTTCCCGCCGTCTCACCCGGAACCTTGCTTGATGATGTGCTACGGCGCGATTTCACTATCAATGCCCTGCTCATGGATATTACCACCGGCGAAATCCTTGATCTCACCCGGATGGGCATAAGCGACCTCAGCCACAGCATTATCCGCTGTATCGGCGATCCCAGAGAGAAGTTCCGGGATGATCCCCTACGCCTGCTACGTGCCCTGCGTTTTGCTATGCGCTTAGGCTATGATATCGAGCCAGCTACTTATGCGGCAATGCAATCTGAAGCAATAGGCATAACCCGCCTTTCCCAAGCCAGCATCAAGCTGGAACTGGATAAAATAGCCCTTCACACCCCCAGCCAAACCTTGCAGCAGGCAATATCCAAGCTCGGCTGGAATAGCCCCAAGCTGCATAAGCTGCTACGGGACATCAGTTAGCCCTATCGCAACACCTTCTCTGCATCCACCAGCTCGCTTTGCATATCGGTATGAATGCTAAAGCCATGCCTTTTAAACACATTAATCATGCGGTGGTTATGCGTTGTGGTCTGCGCCACCACCTTCTTCAGCTTCCATCTTGCCGAAATATCCAGACAGAAATCCGTTAACTGACTGCCAAGCTTCATGTTCTGCCAGGCTTCCGGAACCAGCACGGCATATTCCACCATCTCATGATCGGGATCAGCCAGGATGCGCCCCACGCCGATAAGCTGCTTCCTGCCGTCCTTAACGACCTCGGCAACAATGGCTATCTCGCGGCTGTAGTCTATAAAGCAATACCTGATCGCCACCTCGTGGGAGTTCCAGAAGAAGAAGTAGCGAAAGCGTTCGTAAATCGTTTCTTTAGAGCAGCTTCCCAGCATCTCCAGCCAAAGGTTCTCGTCCTCCGGCTTGATGGGGCGCAGGGTAACCGCGGTGCCGTCACTAAGGGCTATTTGTTTGATGTATTCCTCAGGATAAGGACGCAATGCCAGATGCGCGTAAGGCTCCGTCTCGGCGCGGTCTGTAGCTACCACCACTCTGCCGTCCAGCGCGATTACCCCCTGCGGAGTTGCCAGCAGCGGGTTAATATCCAGTTCGGTGATCTCCGGGTAGTCTGCGGCAAGGTAGGAAAGCCGAATCAGCACTTCCAACAGCTTGTCTATATCAACCGGCGGTTTGCCTCTGTAGCCCTGCAACAGCGGATATATCTTCAGCTTTTCCAGCATGCGGCGCGCCAGTTTCTCGTTTAATGGCGGCAGCTCCAGGGTTCTATCCCGGAACAGCTCTGCGTAAATACCACCCGTGCCGATCATCAGCACCGCCCCAAAGACTGGATCCTGCTTGATGCCAAGGATAAGCTCCACGCTGTTTTCCTGATTCACCATCGGCTGCACGGTAACGCCCAGTATCTCCGCATCGGGACGCATCTCCGCTGCTTTGGACACTATTACATCATAGGCAAGGCGCACAGATTCCGCGGTCTTAAGATTAAGCACCACTCCGCCCACATCGGTTTTATGGGTTATCTGCGGCGAGAGTATCTTCAACACCACAGGGTAGCCGATCCGGTCGGAAATGGCTACTGCTGCCTCCGCCGAACCCGCTGCATGCGGCAAAGTAGTCGGAATGCCATAAGACTCCAACAGGTATTTGGACGTGGCTTCAGACAGCGTGTTATTGCCTTGCTTAAGTATCTCGTCAAACTTGCTCCTGAACTCGCGCCGGTCAATGCTAAACTCCAGCGGGATATCCTTGGGAGTCTCGTATAAAGCCTTCAGGTTCTTGCCATACTCCACCAGGGTCATGAACGCGCCAATCGCCTGCTCCGGAGTATTATAGGCAGGGATGCCCGCTTCGGAAAGTATCCCCTCGCCTTCCCGCATGCTACCGCCGCCCAACCACGCCGCCAGAATAGGCTTGCGGGCAGTTTCCGCCAGCTTGCTTATCTCCAGCGCGGTTCCGCTGGGATTGGTCATCGCTTGGGGGGTAAGAATCACCAGCACCGCGTCCACATTGGGATCTTCCAGCACAAAGGAAACCGCCTTGGCATAGCGTTTGGGGCGCGCATCCCCCAGCACGTCAACGGGGTTGGCATGCGACCAGAAGGGTGGAAGATTGAAATTCAGCTGTTCCATGGTAGGCTCGGTGAGCTTGGCAAGCTCGCCATTAAGGGCAATAAGCGCATCGGTAGCCATCACGCCGGGACCGCCCGCATTGGTAACAATCGCCAGCCGCGGACCTTCCGGCACCTTCTTACGACCGATCAGCTCGGCTACGTCAAAGATCATGCCGATATCATAAATGCGGATGATGCCCGCCCTTTGGAAGGCAGCGTCATAAACATTGTCCGCCGCAGCCAGCGCACCGGTGTGCGAAGCCGCCACTTCGGCAGATTCGGGAAAGCGTCCCGCCTTGTAGGCAATAATCGGCTTGCTGCGTGCAAAAGCACGGCTGGCGGTCATAAACTGCCGTGCGTCACTGATGGATTCTATATACAGGATAATGCATTTGGTATCTTCATCTTCGCCCAAGTAGTCTATCAGGTCGCCAAAGCCCACGTCAAGCGTGTTGCCGATGGACACCAGGTATGAAAAGCCGATCTTCTGCTCTATTGCCCAGTCCAGAATAGAGGTGGTAAGCGCGCCGGATTGGGACACAAAGGCGATATTGCCTTTCTTGGGCATGCCGTTGCCGAAGCTGACGTTCAGCTTGTTCGCGGGCGAGATATAGCCCAGGCAGTTAGGACCCATCATGCGCATGCCGGGGAAGCTTTTCAGAATAGTCTCCACCTTCTTTTCCAGTTCCTTGCCTGCTTCTCCCGCTTCTTTGAAGCCCGCAGAGACCACGATTATCCCCATGATTCCCGCTTCCCCGCTTTGCTGCAGCAGGCTTGGCACTTCCAGGGGGTCGGAGCAGATAATGGCAAGATCAGGTTGGTTCGGCAAAGCCTGCACATTGGGGTAGCACTGGATCCCCATCACTGCTTCCAGAGTGGGGTTAACGGGATATACCACGCCTTTGAACCCACCTGTTACCAGATTGCTGAGAATCCTGCCACCCACGCTTTGGGGATTGGGGCTAATGCCAAGTATAGCAATGCGTTTCGGCTTGAATATGCTGTCCAGATTGTGAATATTCACGCTTCACCTCATAAGAATTTTCCCCAAGGATTTGTGTCTTCTGCTCTGCGTCAAGCACTTTCTAAATCTTATCCGGTTTCAGGCACAATTCGTAATCACAGCCGCCTCGGCTGTCCGTACACGAGGCGTGTGCGATTACATCTGTGCATCCATGCTTTCCCACCCATTTACCTTGGGCAGCAAGCCAGCTTCCACTGCTGCTTTCACAGATCTGCAGGGGAGCTGATTCTGTGTTATATCCGCATAGCTGATGCTGCTAAGCTCTATGCCATAAATGCGTTGCATGTTCCACATCATCTTTCTCCACAGGTTGTTCCAGGCGGGAAGCTGCCTTTCGCGGTTGGGCGGAACGCGGTTAAACAGCCGGTGATAAACCTTAAAATCCTCCACATAAGCGGGGGATAGGGGCAATTGGCTAATCCTCTTGCAGATGGCTCCAAATCTGTTGTTACCAGCGTTAAGCACGGGGTTTGCTTTTCTGCGGATGATGTAGCGGTTCAAGCCGGGATGGAAGTAGATAACGCTGTCATCTGCCTGCCCCGTGTAACCGCCGATGAGGTTCTTAAAACGGACTTTCATGATTTTCTCCTTTGTTTTTTCCGGGGGCGATATTGCCCCTCATAGTAGTGTGGGGGACAGATTTTGGTTTTTGGGACAGATTTGCCGTTTTTCTTGCATTTTCCTTGCTTTCCGCAAAAAAACTGCGGGTGAGCTGACCATGATCTCACCGGGATTAATCATGGTGAGATCATGGCTGGTGCATGTGCGGAACTATATCGGATGAGTTAGGAAGGTGCAACAGGGGATCAATCCCATACCCGGAGTAACATACGTCTCGTCTGTTTATGCTTTCCCGCAGTACTCGTAGTAACATACGTCTCGTCTGTTTATGCTTTCCCAGCTAAAACAAGCTACTATCTGCATGCAAGCGGTACCACCGGATCAGACGGGACGTCTGATATTCCCTTGTAAAACATCCAAAACAGGTTACATTGTTGATAATACCGGAAGAATTGTCTTGACAACGTGAGACAGGACAAAGGAATATGACATAAAAATGCAGTTTTTTCATGCCCGACAAAGAACTTATGGGAGGAATCAGCTTGTTTCATACCGCTTATCTGTATGTGCTAAACACGAGATTACTGCGTGTAATAATTCTCCTAAGCCTCTGCGGGGCGTGCTTTATTGCCCCTCTAAGCGCGGAATTGCTTATCCCGATGGATATCACTCAGAGCAATCATCTGAAAGCCTATGGCATAGCATTTCAGGGCTTGAAAGATCAGCTTGTGGGCAAATGGCTGCTAAACTACCGGGGTGGCAGCTTCCTCTTCCCGGATTCGGATGGCTTGGCGGCTTTGTGTAACATACGCGGAGTGCGCTTCGAGAGCATTTCCTCCTCCCAGGTGGCAAGCATCCTTTCCGAAATCCAGGAAGCCAATATGGAAAGCGTAACCTTGGAAAAAGAACCGAAAATAGCGGTTTACATCCCGCCAAACGCCTTACCCTGGGATGATGCGGTTACTCTGGCTTTGGAATATGCCGAGATAGAATACGAACGGCTTTGGGATGATGAGGTGCTGGAAGGCAAACTGAACGATTATGACTGGCTGCATCTGCATCACGAGGATTTCACCGGGCAATATGGCAAGTTTTATGGTGCCTATCGCAACACAAGCTGGTATCAGAACGATATAAAAGTGAATGAAGCGATGGCTGCCAAGTACGGCTATAGCAAAGTTTGGCAGCTAAAGCATGCGGTTGCGGAGAAGGTGCGTGATTTTGTGGTGAACGGGGGCTTTATGTTTGCCATGTGTGCCGCTACGGATACCTATGATATAGCAATGGCTGCGCATAATATGGATATTGTGGATAGCGTTATCGACGGTGACGGCATAGATCCGCAATTTAACAAGAAGTTGGATTTCAGCCGCACCTTTGCTTTCGAGAGCTTTGCCGTGCGTCCCAACCCCTTTGAATACGAATTCTCCGATATAGATGCCAGCGATTATTCCATGCTACGCGGTGCCGAGGCGGATTATTTCCAGCTGTTTGATTTCTCTGCCAAGTATGATCCTGTGCCTACGATGCTTACCCAATGCCACACGAATATAATTGATGGCTTTTTAGGGCAAACCACCTCGTTCTTTAAGGATAAAGTGAAAAAGAGCGTGATTATCCTTGCCGAAGTGCCAGGGCAGAATGAAGTTAAATACATTCACGGGAATATCGGCAAAGGCACTTTCACCTTTTATGGCGGGCATGATCCCGAAGATTATCAACATAAGGTTGGCGATCCCGAAACTATCCTGGAGCTTTACAAGAACTCCCCCGGCTATCGTCTGATCCTTAATAACGTGCTGTTTCCCGCTGCCGAAAAGAAGCAGCTGAAAACCTGAGGTATATGTGAAGAAGTTTTATCCCAAGCTCCGCAGTGTGCAGATCAAAACCGGAATATGGACGGTGGTTATTGCACTTATCCTGCTGTTTAGCTACCTGTGGCTTACCAACCGCATGGCAATAGGCTCCAGCTACCAGCTTGGCATCTCGTTCAGCGATGTAAATGGCTTGGAAGTTGGGGATAAGGTGGTGTTCCGCGGGATGGAAGTGGGACGGGTGAGAAGCATCAAAGCCAAGGGTGATGCCATTATTGTGCTGGCAGGGGTAAACAGCGATATAGCATTGCAGGAAGGCAGCAGCTTTCAGGTTACGGATAGCGGGCTGATGGGGGCGAAAGTGCTGATGATCAGCCCCGGAGACGGCACCGCTAAGATAGATATTGGCAAAATGCAACAGGGCACCTCGCCGGAAGGCATTATGAACATGATCGGTAAAGCCTCTGATACTTTGGCAGAATTGCAGAATGCAGTAGTGGCGTTACAAGCCCCGGATGGTTTACTTCAAGGCTCTTCCCGGCTGATAGGCAGGGCGGATGAAGCGGTGCAATCTGCCGATCTTGCTGCACAGGAATTAAAGAAAGAGCTTAGTGCCGTGATCATGCGGGTGGACAGGCTTACCGCGGGACTGAATGAAGTGGTGCAGGAAAACCGAAGCCCGCTGAAAAACAGCCTTGCCGAAGCTCCCGCCACGATGGCGAAGATAAATAGCACGCTGGATAGCCTGCAAACGCTGTCCGGCAACCTGAATAAAACCGCGGAAGCATTGCATAATGGCGATGGCACCGCGGCTAAACTACTGAATAACGACGAGCTTTACATCAAGCTAAACACTTCACTGGAGAACCTTGATACCTTGATAAAGGATATTAAGGCGCACCCCAAGAAATACGTTAAATTCAGCTTATTTTAGGATTATAATGAAGAAGTTTATATACCTCACCCTCCTGCTGCTATGTATTGGCAGCACTGTCCATGCCCTTTCTTTCGGGCAAAACAAGGTGAATGCCACAGATCAGAACTGGTCTCGCATCCAGACTATGCATTTCGACATATATTTCCCCAAGGGAGAGGATGAATTCGGCAAAACTGCCTCTCTGATGGCGGAGGATATCTATTACTATATCAAGGCAGAGTTTAAAGTGCCCATCCTGAGCAGGATACCGATTATCTTCTACGCTTCCAAGACAGAATTCCAGACCACGAATATAATCTATCAATTGCTGTCCGAGGGGGTGGGCGGATTCACGGAAAGCTTGCGTAATCGGGTGGTGGTGCCTTTTGACGGTAGCTATGCTGCCCTGGAGGAATTGCTTGCTCACGAGCTTACCCATGCCTATGTGAATGCAATGGATACCCGCTTTGTGAGTGCCTTTACGCCCTTGCGCCCCATTGCCTTCCCCTTCTGGTTCTCGGAAGGCTTGCCGGAATACCTGTCCATCGGCGGGGAAGATGAATATAACAACATGTTCCTGATGGATATGGTGATAAACGACCGCATCGGCAAGCTGCAGGAAACCGACGGCTATCTGGCTTACAGGCTTGGAGAAAGCTTCCTTACCTATATTGCCGACACCTGGGGACGCCAGAAGGTGCCGGAATACTTCTTTGCCGTGCGCAGCATGAACAACCTGAATGACGCCACCAAGAAAGTATTCGGTATGGATTTTGAGGACTTGGAATCACGCTGGAACTACCAGCTAAAGCGGGATTACTTCCCACGTATAAACAGCCATGGCATCCCCATGGAAAGCTTTGAGCAGCGCACCTTTCACCGCAAGGATGGCTCTTACTTCAATTTCTCCCCCCGCTTTTCGCCGGATGGCAGTCGCTATGTATATTACTCCAATGCCGGTGCCCGCTACAGCCTGTGGATGGGCGGCACACAGGGCTTGGATAAAGCCAAAATGATCCTAAAGGGTGAAAGCAGTGCCAAGCTGGAGGAGTTCTACTACTTCCGCTCCAGCCTCAGCTGGTTCCCCGATAACCGCCGGATCGCCTTTGCTGCCAAGACTTCAGATGGTGACAAGATACATATCTTCGACGTGGATAAAACCCAGATAGTAGAGACCCTCAGCTTCAAAGAACTGACAGCAGTCTATGAGGTGGATGTGTCCCCGGATGGCAAGCAACTGGTATTCTCCGGGCAGAGCGGGATGCAAGCCGATCTGTTCCTGTATGATATTGAGAGCAAGGTGCTTACCCGCCTTACTAATGATGCTTTTAACGATGCACGCCCCCGCTTCTCTCCGGATGGCAGCCATGTTGCCTATGATTCCGAGCACAGGCAGGCAGGCGGAGAAACCCGTTACGGCTTGTTTACCGATATCGTGCGCGATGTATTTACTATGGAGATAAGCAGCAAGGAAGTGGTTCAGATAACCGCTGAACTTTACGATTGCTTTGCCCCGATATGGGTGGAGAACGGTAACAAACTGGTGTTCATCTCCAACAAAAACAAGCTAAGCAACTTCGAAATAAAAGATCTGCATAGCGGTGCCCGCGCCGAACTGGCAACAACCATGGCAGGCGTGTTTGCGGGAGACATCTCTTCCGGGGACGAATACCTGATTATGGCAAACTACTTCAATGGTGCGTGGGACATCTACTTCGATGATAAGCCCCTGCAAAACCTTAGCTATGCAGATAGCCAGCTTCCCACAAGCTTCCGGCGCGATGCTGATCTGCTGGATACGATAGACTTTACCCGCCTGGACTTCTATGGTAAACGCAGCAAAGCCGAGCAGAAGCGAAGCAATCCGGGGCGCATTGCCAACCCCCGCCGTCCCATGTTTGCAAAGCACGAGTTCAGCCACGAGGATTCCCTGCGCCTGTTCCCGGATTTTAGCTGGGACGACAAGCCGGATAGCATCAAAGTGCCTGTAGAGATAAAGCCCTACCGCACCAGATTTGCCCTGGAACATCTTTGGGGAGGGATGGCGTATTCTTCCTCGCAAGGCGCAGTAGGCAACATTGAGCTTGGCTTGGGCGATCTGATGGGCAACCACGGCATCGGAATCAGCCTGGGCATCAGCGATAAGCTGGAGGAATCCAACCTGCTGCTTTCCTACGTATATCTAAAGCACAGAGCTGATTACGGCATTGGGCTTTATAACTTTTATGATGATTACCTGTATAGGTTTTACCTTCCCGGGCAGGATGAATACCTCAGATTGCGCAGCCGCGAAACCGGCATAAACCTCATCTTCCGCTATCCCTTCAGCCGATTCACCAGAATCGAAATGGATAACCGCCTATATCAGGTGGAGCAAAACTGGGATTGGCTGCCTGCCGAAAACGTGGCGGAAGAGCTGTGGGTAGAGAACATCGAGAAGGAAACCGACACTGTGTTTGCACCGGGTTTAAGCCTTGTGCATGACAATTCTATCTTCGGCTCCACCGGTCCCCTGGTGGGCTGGCGGGCTATCTACAATATCCGAAAAAGCTTTGCCGCAAAAGAGCAGGAATACCTTACCAACTACCTGGATATCCGCAGCTACACCCTGTTCAGCAAGCGTTACAGCTTTGCCGTACGGCTAAACGGAGGCATCAGTACCGGTAAAAGCCCGGATCGATTTAATTTGAACGGGTATTACGGCGTTCGCGCTTTGGACACTACCATGAGCGGTAACAAGAAAGCTCTTGCCACCATGGAACTGCGTTTCCCCTTCCTGGATTACCTCGCCATCGCCTTCCCGATCCCTCTGGCAATGGGAAATATCCGGGGAAGCATCTTTGCCGATGCCGGCAGCGTTTGGGAAGACACCGACAAGTTCCGCGGCGTGATAGATAACAAGCTGGAAGACATCAAGCTTGGCTATGGCTTTGGTCCCCGCTTAAACCTCGGCTATTTCGTCCTGAAGTTCGATATAACCTGGCAGACAGACCTTTCACAAATATCCAAACCCCTATATTACTTAAGCCTTACCGACGACTTTTAGCAATTACATAAAATAAAGGAGTACCCATGAAGATTGACGTTATTCGCAAGCTTCCTGAGCATCTGGACACACTGATATTGATGCAGGAGGAGAGCGGGACTATTCAAAGTATCGAGTATGTTCCGGCAGAACTGCTTAGCCCGATTGAAACATTCATGAAGAGTGAGGAGTTCAGCTTCAGCTATGCAAGCCTGAAATGCTTCAGCATGGTGGTTGCCAAACGCCGTCTGAACATCATTTTGCTTGGTGTGGGAGACAAGGAAGCCTTAACCCCGAACAAGCTACGCAATCTGTTTGCCTCCGCCATCCGCATGGCATGCAAGCTTAATGCGCGCCAGATCTATCTTTTTCCCGGCTTCATCAGTCCGGTGAACGACGTGGCTTTCGGGCATGTGCTTGCCGAATCCGCCTTGTTAGTAGCCTATAGGTTCGACAAGTATCTTAATTCGGATAAGAATAAGGACTTCCCGGAATCCCTGCATTATGTGCTGAATACCAAGAACACCCGCCACCTGAACCGTGGCATCCTGGAAGGCAGAATCTACGCCGAAGCTACCAATCTTGCCCGCGAAATGGTGAACGAACCTGCCAACGTGATGACCCCCGATGCCCTGGCAGAAGCAGCCAAGCGCGCTGCCCTGCAATATGGCTTCACGGTGGAAACTCATTCTCAGGATAAACTACGCCGTATCAAGATGGATGCCTTCCTGTCCGTGGGACGCGGCAGCGTTAAGGAACCCAAGCTGATCATCATGCGGTTCAACGGCAATCCCGATAAGCGCCAGGAATGCATCGCTTTAATTGGCAAAGGACTTACCTACGACAGCGGCGGATACTGCATCAAAACCCCGCAGGGCATGGTGAACATGAAGAACGATATGGGCGGCGCTGCTGCCGTTATCGGTGCCATGAGTGCCATTGCCGCCATGAAACTGAAAGTAAACGTGGTGGCGATCGTGGCTGCCTGTGAGAACATGATTTCCGGCGATGCCTACCGCACCGGCGACATCATCACCTCCATGGCAGGCAAAACCATCGAAGTGATAAATACTGACGCAGAAGGTCGTTTAACCCTTTGCGACGCTATCCACTACGCCATAGAGAAAGAACACGCGGATAGAATCGTGGATATCGCCACCCTCACCGGAGCCGCCGTGGCTGCTTTGGGCAACCAATTCTCCGCCGTGCTAACCAACAACGAAGCCTGGCTGGAACAGCTTAAAACGGCTGCTGCATTTACCGGAGAGAACATCTGGCAGCTTCCTGCCCACGACGAATATAAAGAGATGCTAAAGTCCGATATTGCCGATCTTAGAAACGTGGGTGGCGCAATAGGCGGAGCGATTACCGCAGGCTTGTTCCTGCGTGAGTTTGTGCAGGGTAAGCCCTGGCTGCATATAGACATAGCCGGAACAGCTTTGAAAGATAAAGAAAGTGGGATCAATCCCTACGGTGCTACCGGAGTGGGCGTGCGCTTGCTAACATCCTTGCTGAAGGGCATGGAATAAACTATATTTTACAGAAGGATTACATGCTGCTTCCTTGCTTGTTAACCTCTATCAAACCTCACCTTGACCTCTCTTTGTGAGGTCAGGGTGGGGTGTGATAGGGCAATGCAAGCAAGGAGGAAGCGATAACCATAAGTAATACATAAAGTTATAAAGAGGGAGCCCATGAAACTGGCAAAGCTGATACTTTTAGTCTTACTTCTGCTTGCGTTTTCCTGCCAAAGGCATACGGAGCGGAAAAGACCGCTTCTGTTGACGTCTATTCATCCCTATGAACTATTGCTTAAACAGCTCGTAGGCAGTGATTTCGATGTCCAGAGTATAATCCCAGCCAACGCCTCTCCCCACACCTGGTCTCCCCATCCATCGGACCTGAAAGCATTGGTTGATGCTTCTTTCATCCTGTCCAATGGACTGGGTCTGGAAGCAAACCTGCAAAAGAGCTTTGCCACCCGTATCAATGCACATGTGGAAGTAGCACGGTTGATTAAGGATTCCATCCCGCTACCGGAAGAAGACCACCATGAAGCCGAAGACGAGCATCATCATGAGGGGCAAGATCCGCACCTCTGGACATCCCCCATGCTAATGATCCGCCTCGTTACAGCACTGGAGAAGGAACTTAGCGAACGCTTTCCCAATTCTGCTCTGGTATTCAGTGCAAACGCCGAGACCATGCGCAATGAACTGGAAGCCGCATCAGAAAAGATTGCCACAGAACGAGCCCTATACAATCAGCCCGGCTTGATAACCTATCATAACAGCTTTTACTACTTCACCGAGGAATATGATATTGAATATCTGGGCTGGGTGCAATTCTCCCCCGGCAAGGAACCAAGCCCCAAAGACCTGGCAAAACTGGGAGAAACCATAGTAGAGCATAAGGTCAAAGCTGTTTTTGTGGAGCCACAAATGAACAAAAAAGCAGGGGAAGTGTTAGCCAAGGAGTTTAACCTGAAGCTAGCTACCCTTGATTCTTTGGGAAGTGATGGCAAGGCAAACACATTGGCAGAGATAATCCTTGCTAACTGGGAAAGCATGCAGGAGGCATTCACAGAGAAATGATTCAAATCCAAGACCTGCACTACCACCTAAGCGGTAAAAGCATTCTGGAGGATATCAATCTGGAAATCCCCGATGGGGAGTTTGTGGCTATAATTGGTCCCAATGGTGCTGGCAAATCCACCCTGATTAAGATTATCCTGGGGCTATACGAGCTTCAGGAGGGTAGTATTAGTATCGACGGGATTCCCCAGGCAACCTGGCTGAAGCAAAACAGCTTTGGCTACCTTCCCCAGCATGAGGAATTCGACCGCAGCTTTCCCGCCACTGCGCTGGATATAGCCCTGATGGGGCTTGCCGGTAGAATCCCCCTCGCTGCACGGCTGAAAGCCAGCCACAAAGCGGAAGCAATGGCTGCTCTGGAGCAAACCGGTGTGGCACATCATGCCAAAGACCTCATCGGCAAGCTCTCCGGCGGAGAGTTTCAGCGCGTGCTGCTTGCCCGTGCCATTGTGGGTGGAAGCCGTTACCTGATTCTGGATGAGCCGGAAGCCAGCCTGGACAGACCATCCGTGCAGAGCTTCTTTGCCCTGCTGAAAAGCCTGAATGAAGCGGGACACACCATCATCACCATCTCCCATGACCTGAATATCCTGTCTGAGTATTGCAGCTTTCTGGTGTGCCTGAACCGCCGTTTACACTGCCATAATCACACAGAATTGGTAACCTCCGAGATAATCCACAAAACCTTTGGTGACAGCGTGCGTATCATCGAGAAGGAATACTAAAGCTATGTTTCAGTATCATTTCATGCTTAATGCTTTGTTCGGAGCCTTGCTTTCCGGGCTTAGCCTGGCTATCTTTGCGCCATATGTAACCCTGCGCCGCATCTCCTACATGGGTGAAGCACTTTCCCACATTGCCTTTGCGGGCATTGCCATTGCTATCCTCTTTGGGCTTAATCTCACTTTCAGCACGCTGGTCTTTGTTATTCTGGTCAGCCTCGCCATCGGAGCTATCTCCCGTCGGCATAAGCTTCAGGAAGCGAACACCATCAGCATCTTCCTCTCGGTTAGCATGGCACTTGGCATTATCCTTATCAGTATCTCCAAGAACTATACCTTCGATCTTGCCAGCTACCTGTTCGGTAACGTATTGTTGATCACCGGAACGGAGCTGTATAGCCTGGTAATCCTAAACATCCTTAATCTGGCATTCGTCCTGGTGTTTTACAAGGAACTGTTTTACCTCACCTACAATGCGGAAATGGCGAAGGTATTCCGCATCCGCACGGGCTTGGTAAACCAGATATTCCTTATTTTGTTGGCTGCAAATATCGTAATCAATCTTAAGAGTGCCGGGATAATACTGGTAACGGCACAGCTTATCCTACCGGCTGTAATAGCCTTCAATTTCGTCCATTCACTGCATCGGGCGATTATTGTTTCTGCCATAGTTGCGTTTCTTTCTGCCTTTATTGGCTTTTATCTCAGCTTCAATCTGAATCTGCCTACCGGTGCAACTATTGTGCTTTTCGAAGCACTCATCTACTTTATCAGCTTGTCTTTCAGAGGGAAAAATAATGCATAAGAACATGGCTATATGGCTGAGCCTTCTCATCGGGTTTCTGTTTATCTCCTTTATCTGGCAATTTGCCGAGCCGGAGATTGTAGAGTTTGTTGGCAAAGCGTGCTATACCATTACCAAGCGCAGCTTTATAGAGATTGATACAAGTGATGAAGCGGGTATTCCCATGCGCTATTATCCGCGGGTGGGCAAGGTTTACGATCCGGAACTGGTTGCCATGGAGGCTTCACGGTACTATAAAACCAGAATAGACCCCATCCGTGAACAGAAGTTCCTGCAACTCAGCGAGTGGCTGGTAAAGCAGGTGGATGCCACCGGGTTGATTCCCCAAACCTACAACTTCCCTGCTGCCTCGCTTAAGCAACCCTGGTATAGTGCCTCCACCCAAAGTGCTGCCATGCTTGCAATTGCCCAAAGAGCAGGCTTTCTGCGCAACCGGGATTTGCTTAACACCGCCAGGGCTATGTTGCAGCAGCTTGACCCCCAAAACGGTAACCTCATTCGTACCGAATCGGATAGCACCTTGTGGTTCAAAAGCTATCCTGACTACGCCTTAAGAGGGATGATAAACACGCTGCTAAACTTACATGATTATTACAAGTTAGTTGGCGAACCCCTGGCAGAGGATCTGTTCAACCGAGGGGCGCGGATGCTTAATAGTAAAATGGTTATGCTTGAGGGCAGAGGTTATCTGGACGACCGTTATACACGCATGGGCAAGAGGCAGGAGCACCGGCAGCTTGTTTCACTGCTGGAAGAGCTAAACCAGATCACCCAAAACAAATCCATGAATACCAGAATAGCGCGTTACAAGCGGCTTGATAAGAAACTGGTGGCTTTTCAGATGCTGGATCAATACGTGTGGAGCAGGATATTCGGAGTTATCTTTGCGTGGATGCTGTGTTCACTAATTATTCATGCGTTTTTAAGGGTGCCGAAGTAGAATTTAACCATATATTCCGGTTCATAAGATAGCTTTGCCTGGCGCAAGCCTTCCAGCCCCAAATCCTGTTCGCGGTTGATATACTTATAGCGACCTTGCAGGTAGCGTGCTGTTTCCCAGTTAATTAGCTGGGCAGAGCCTTTCTTGTCCGGGTCGAACTTCTCGAAGTGTTCGGATACCATATCAGCCGTCTGTGGCGAGTAGATAGAATACGCCGCAATGCGGTTGTGTAAACAGATAATGATCCCCTCGGTTGGTAGTTCATCCCATATGTTAAGGGTGTTCTCTATTGCTTTAATCTCCGTCATCAGATAGATGCCTTCCGCGCTCCGCTCTCTCCGCCATTTATGGGTGAATTCTATCAGCACTCCGCTTTTATCGCTGGTGATGGGTAGCACCTTATAATCCGGGTGGCTGCGGATGAATTGGGACACCAGGTTTTTCTTCTTCGCCAGCCTTTTGCCGGAGAGCTTCGCCAGCTTATCCACCTCATACACATAATCCGCCCAGGAGCGGTCTTCCGTAAAGCTGAAGTATTCTCCCAGCTTAGGGTGGCTTAGGATATAATCTTCAGGGATAAGGATAAGCTCTGCCTTGGGGAAGTATTCCCGGAATCTCAGCACCAAATCCGCCAAGTCCTGCTCGCTGAAATTATCCCCCAGCGGGAAGAGAATATACTGGTATTTGGGATTGTAAATCACTAGATTATCCTGCCATAGCAGCAGATGGTTGCGGTAGATTTGCCCCCAGGAGATTATATTCGTAACGTTATAATCGCAGCTTTCCCGCGGGTAACGGGTAAGAAAATCCTTCATGAGGGGTATGTGCGCCGTGGTGATCAGTTCTAAATTGTGCATATTGCAGCTTAATCTTCTCCTAATAGGAAGGGAGTATAGTTTGGCATCACATTAAAGCCCAGCCCGCCATAGAATTTTTCGTAGCCGGGTTCGCTGATCAGCCCTATCCATTGCAGCTTGTTGGCTTTCAGGAAGCCCAGCAGCGTGTGGATTATCCCTTTGCCGATGCCCTTGCCACGCAGGTCGCCCCGCACCGTTACATCCTGAATATAGGCATCGCTAACGCCATCGCTGATAGCGCGCCCCATCCCGATTATCTCCTCGCCTGCTTTGGCGATCACGAAGCAAAAGGAATTGCTGAGGATCTTGCGGACGGTTTCCAGATACTCCGGATTCTCATCCATCTGCCACCAACCTGCCTGGCGGTATAATGCCAGAATGGTTGCTGCATCGGCTTCTTTCACGATGTGATAGCTAACGTTTGTCATATCTTTTTTCCTGAACCCCGCTGTTTATTTGCGATAGTGCAATAACCTAACACTGCCAAATTTTGTCAAGAACGGCTTTTGCTTCCTTGCTTGCCGAACGTGATCCGTAAGGGGACTGACCATGAGCTCACCATGATTTATCCCGGTGAGCTCATGGTCAGTCTCGTTCCAATTCCCCATCGGATAAGCAAGGTTGCTGCGGACATCCTGTCTGCAGAACTTCCCGGAAAGCACAAGTAGCTGCGGACATCTTGTCTGCAGAAGGGAAATACCTCGTTATATAACTGGCTTAATCCAAAAGAATGAATAGGAACACGGATGTTGCGGATGGAACGGATAGGCACAGCCAATGGGTGGATT
>CAYSGM010000036.1:21768-22779 GCA_964430595.1 uncultured Candidatus Cloacimonas sp. | reverse complement strand
CCAACCGGTTATGAGCCGGTAGCTCTACCAAACTGAGCTATAGGCCCCCAAACACTGCTTTTGTGCAAAAGAACTAAGGCTGCTGTTTTCGTCAAGAGGAAAGTGCTTTACCGCCTTTGAACGCTTATTGGTTAGGCGTTTGCCGCGGCGATGGATACCATCTTGCCCGGCACCACGATCACCTTCTTTACCACCATGCCTTCCAGACTGCGCTTCACATTTTCCACTTCCAAAGCCTCTGCTTTCAGGGTTTCATGGTCGATATCCGCAGCAACTTCCAGCTTCCCGCGTATCTTGCCGTTTATCTGCACCACGTAAGTAACCGTATCTCTGCTCAGATATTGCTTGTCAAACTCCGGCAAACCGCTATCATGCAACAGGTTCTGCTGTCCCAACACCTGCCATAGCTCCTCAGCAATATGCGGCGCAAAGGGATACAGCATCTTGGGCAAAGCTGCACAGGCAAAGGCATAAACCGCCAGTTCAGCTTCGTTCAGCTTTTCCGGTTCTTTAAATCTTACTATCGAATTCAGCAGTTCCATCGTGGCAGC
This sequence comes from uncultured Candidatus Cloacimonas sp., assembly GCA_964430595.1. Classification (GTDB taxonomy): domain Bacteria; phylum Cloacimonadota; class Cloacimonadia; order Cloacimonadales; family Cloacimonadaceae; genus Cloacimonas. The sequence continues at coordinate 22,228 of CAYSGM010000036.1, read as the reverse complement.
AATCGCGGTGTTATACTGCATCCGTTCCAGGCAGTCATCCTGCCAGCGCAATATAGCATAATGCGTATCATAGCGCAATTCGGCTATTTCCGCCGAAATATCGCCCTGCACGGCATTATCCAGTCCCTTGCGGATACTTTCCCTATTCGCGTCTATCAAACGCCACACGCGGTTCAAAAAGCGGAAAGAACCCATCACGCCGTCATCACTCCACTCCACATCCTTTTCCGGCGGTGAAGCGAACATCAAAAACACTCGCAGGGTATCTGCCCCAAAGCGGTCGATAATGTATTGCGGATCAACTGTATTGCCCTTGGACTTGCTCATCTTGGCACCGTCTTTGGTCACCATGCCCTGGGTCAGCAAGCGGGCAAACGGCTCATCGCTATCCACCCAGCCCAGATCGCGCATAAACTTGTGGAAGAAGCGGGCATACATCAGATGCATAACAGCGTGCTCG
>CAYSGM010000036.1:0-21758 GCA_964430595.1 uncultured Candidatus Cloacimonas sp. | reverse complement strand
GATGCCGCCGATGTATTGATCACCCGGCAGCCAGTGTTTGGCAAGTTCCGGATCAAAAGGCTTCTCCGCATTCTTGGGGTCGGCATAACGGGCAAAATACCAGCTGGAATCCACAAAGGTATCCATCGTATCCGTCTCGCGTTTGGCATCCTCACCGCACTGCGGGCACTTTACATTAATCCACTCCGGAACGGACAGCAAGGGGTTGCTGGTGGTTCTGCCAACCTGCACGTTATCCGGCAGGCGCACCGGCAAATCTTCATCCGGCACCAGCACCACACCGCATTTAGGGCAGTGAATCACAGGAATCGGATTACCCCAATAGCGTTGTCGGGAAATACCCCAGTCCCTTAGGCGGTAGGTAAAGGTCTGCTCACCCCAGCCGTTTTCAGTTGCCCAGGCGGTAATGGCGGCTTTGGCACTTTCGCTGTCCATGCCGTCAAACCTGGCAGAGTTCACCATAATGCCGGGCTCCGTGTAGGCTTCCTGCATTTCTTCCAGCACCAGGCTTTTATCCGGCTTCTGGATAACTATCTTGATGGGGATGATATATTTTCTAGCAAAGTCAAAATCGCGCTGATCATGTGCCGGAACCGCCATAACGGCTCCCGTGCCATAATCCATCAGCACATAGTTGGTAATCCAGATCTGCACCTTTTCCCCATTGTAAGGATTGATGCAGTACCTACCGCTGAACACGCCTTCTTTCACCGCTTCAGCAGAGCTGCGCAGCATTTTGTCCGCGTTAATCACCTTACGGCAGAAGTCGTGCATTTCTGCATTATCCGGCTCCGCAGCCAGCCAGCCCTGCACCAGCGGATGCTCCGGCGGCAAAGCCATGAAGGTAACGCCATAAATGGTATCGGGACGGGTGGTAAAGATGGGTATCTTTACGTCGCTGCCTTCCAAGGTGAAATCTATCTTCGCACCCTCGGACTTGCCGATCCAGTTCTTCTGCATGGTCATCACGCGCTCAGGCCAGTCTATAACATGTGAGAAATCCAGCAGTTCATCCGCGTAGTCGGTGATCTTAAAATACCACTGCTCCAGCTCTTTCTGCTCCACGCCGTTGTGACAGCGCCAGCAGGAGCCGTCTTCCACCTGCTCGTTGGCAAGCACGGTCTGGCACTCTTCGCACCAGTTCTGAAAGCTTTTCTTGCGGTAAACCAAGCCTTTCTGATACAATCTTTTAAAGATATATTGTCCCCAACGGTAGTAGTCCGGACGGCAGGTGCTTACTTCGCGCTCCCAATCCAGACCAAAGCCCATGCCATCGAACTGCGCCCGCATGGCGGCAATGTTCTCTTCGGTGGTAATACGGGGGTGGGAATTGTGCAATATCGCATAGTTTTCGGCGGGCATACCAAAGGAATCGTAGCCCATGGGCTGCATCACGCTGTAGCCCTGCATCAGCTTCAAACGCGTTACCGCATCGCCGATAGAATAGTTGGACGCATGCCCAATGTGGAGAACCCCCGAGGGATAAGGAAACATCGAAAGCACGTAGTACTTCGGCTTGTCCGATTTCTGCGGGGCATTGAAGATGCGTTTCTCACGCCAGGTCTGTTGCCATTTGCGCTCTATGGCGCCAAAGGGGTATTCCATTTTTGTTCTCCACTCATGTGTTTTATTTATAGTCCTTTGCAAAATTTGGGGAGCTTTAGAATTGTCAAGCAAAAGCTGAAATGGGGCGTTAAAGGTTAATCGTTAGACGTTAGACGTGGTTGGGTTGTTTCGTGGGCTCAGGCGTGGACGTGTGATGTTCCATAACATTAGGCAACACCCTCCTTGCTCCTCCGCTACTGATTCGAATAGGGACTGACCATGATCTCACCGGGATTAATCATGGTGAGCTCATGGTCAGACCACCTGCGATTCAGCTTCGGATAAGCAAGCTAACTGCGGACATCCTGTCTGCAACAATATCTCGGAACACCGGATTCATCCGGTTGGCACCGCCGAATTTATTCGGCACGTGCAGTTGAAAGCCAACTAAAGTTGGCAATTCCAACCGAATGAATTCGGTGTTCCGGTAGCATGATCCTGCTTGACAGAATATTGACATAATAAATACTAGAAAGCGAGCAACATATAGAGGCTAAAGAAACCTGTTCCGGCTGATTAAATCGGGAAAAAGGAGCATCTTGCGATGATACGTTCTCTTTGTTTATTGTTTATTATCCTTCTGGCAGGCTTATGCTTTGCCGGTACCCCCTCCACAAGCACCAAGGTAAAGAATCTTACCGCATTCACCAAGCTTTGGGGCTATGTGAAGCACTTTTACCCCTCGGACGAAGCTCAAGAGATAGATTGGGATAGCTTTGCGGTTTATGGCTCTCAATCCGTAATCAATGCCCGCGATAATGACGAGCTGAGCACATCTCTCTCCGAGCTGTTCCAGCCCATTGTTCCGGAGCTTGTGCTATACGCGGATACCAAGCCGGACACGAAAACAGGTGACATCCTTCCGGGACGCAAGACGGCGTTCTGGCAGTATGAAGGCTATAATAATATGCAGGAATCGTCCGTTTACACGTCTATAAGAACAAATCGCCCGCATAAGATAGGTAAAAACCCAAAAAACACCTATATCTGGACAAGCATTACACCCCAATTACCCAAGGATATGGGGTTTGGGGCAAAGATAAAGCTGTCTTTAAAAGTCAGGCATGCAGGCAGTGATACCCTTGCCACGGATATCATGCTTGGCTATGGTGGCGATTATGCCAAAGAAGCTTTAAACACCGCTGATAGGGCTGAAAAGAGCTTTGTATTGCAGGGCAGCGAAGACAAACATGAGCCTCTTTGGTGTGTACTATTAAACTTTGAGCATCTGTATCTGGATTACCTGAAGGTGGAAGAATGGAAAAATGAAGCGTGGCAGCCACTTTTCTATTCTGACTTTAGCACAGATAAGCCCGGTGCTTTGCCGGATAAATTCAATGTTTGCTTGTCGCCACTCAGTAGCGTTATGAGTGGCGATGTTGATATTCTGGTGGAGAACAGTGGGGGCACAAATTGCCTCTCTATCCATAAATCCACCTCCGCAGAGGGTTACACGCTTGGCATAGTTGATACGATGTTCCCGGAGGAACTACCCTACGGCGAAATGCTGGATAAGCCCCTTGTCCCCGGCTTAAACTGCTGCTTCCCCATGGTGCTACAGTGCGATTTGGCTCATACATATCCCATTGCCGAGTCTGATAAACTGGAAAAGCTAAAGCAAAAATACTCCGCAGTTGATCTGCACGACAGAACCGCTCCGGGAGTGTGGCTGGCGGGGGTGATCCGCTATTGGAACGAATTGCGGTTCTTTTATCCTTACTTCGAGTATAACATCTGCAATTGGGAGAAAGAACTGCCGCTTTGCTTAGGAAGGGTGCTGAAAAGCAAGGATTTCCTGGAATATAAACAAGCACTGCTGCTGTTGATGTCCAAAACACAAGATGGGCATGCCTTCCTTAGTGATCAGTCGCATAACTCCCGGATGCCGAAGTTCAATACTTATCCCATGGATGGGAAGTGGATTGTTAGCTCTGTTCTGGATGATTCCATGGGGGTGGGGCTCACCGATGAAGTGGTGAAAATGAACGGCAAGAACTTCGCCAAGCTGATGCGGGAAAACAGACCTTATTTCTACGTAGCCAACCCGGAAACAACGGATATTAGGCTGTTTAGCAGGTATCTGAAAACATACCCGGATTCGGTGGCTACCTTTACTTTTAAGGATTCTAACCAGCATAAATACACAAGGGAACTGCCTTTGGAGGAATACTCCGGCTGGAAATGGGTTGTGTCAGACGACAGGATTGTGCACTACGATGATGGTATTGTGTATCTGAATGCCAATATCATCACCGAGGCAGAGCTGCAAGAGGCTATGCCAGAATTGTTAGAGGCAAAGGGGATTATCTTAGACCTAAGGTACTACCCCAGTATTTCTTATGAACTGCTCACTCACCTGCTCTCAGAACCGGATTCTCTATCGAACTTAATCATAAAAAGGTATCTGCACCCGCAGGAAGAATTGCCCAGGCTGAACGAAGGTCAGCTAACCTGGGGTTTAAGACCTTCCGAACCGCATATCACGGCAAAGGTTGTCGCACTAAGCAGCAGGAATAGCCAGAGCTATTGCGAATCTTACCTTGCCAACCTGCAACACAACAAACTTGCCACAATTGTAGGGCAACCCACCGCGGGAGCAAACGGGAACGTTATTGTCAGCCCCCTGCCGGGAGATATAAAGGTTTTCTGGACCGGGATGCTGGTAAGAAACCCCGATAACAGCAGGTTCTTTGGAGTTGGCATCATTCCGGATGTGATAGTGAACAAAACAATGGATGACATAAGGCATGGCAGAGATCCGGAGCGGGAAAAGGCTCTGGAGATACTAAGAGCAAGGTAGCTGCGGACATCTTGTCTGCAGCAAGGCGGATGGACGGAACGCCGGATTTATCCGGTTGGCACTGCCGAATTCATTCGGCACTTGCACCTGAAAGCCAACTAAAGTTGGCAGTGCCAACCGAATGAATTCGGTGTTCCAGAGCTATCTATCCTTGTACTGTAGCCATTTCAGCATCTCGCTAAAGTTCGCCGTCTTGCCATACATCAGCATGCCGACCCGGAATATCTTAGCAGCCAAACGGACAAATATGAAGATGGTAAGCAGCAGCACCGCAGCACTTAGCAACACCTCCGTAAGGGGAATCTTGGCAAATGCGCTGCGCATGATCATCGCCATGGGGCTGGTGAGGGGGAAAATGCTGGCAAAGCGCGAGATTGTGCCTTCCGGATTGCGGATGATGGGGCTGATGAACAGAAAGGACAGCATAGGAATCATCATGATCATGCTTTGGGTGTTGCCGGCGCTTTGCAGGTCGTCCATGGTGGAGCCGATGCTTACGTAGATGGTGCTGAACAGCAGGTAACCGCTAATCCCGAAGAAGAGTAACAAGGGGATATTGGTTTCGGACAGAGCTTGCCACAGGGGGAAATCCAGCAGATAAACCACTCCGGGAAGGCTGAGGGCAATCCAGAAGGTCATTTGGATAATGCCTAACAGTAAATGTCCCAATATCTTCCCCTGCATCAGAGAATATGGCTTGATGGACGACAGCACGATCTCCGCCATGCGGTCTCTGCGCTCTTGCAGGGCACTTTGCATCAGCATAGACCCGCTGGAAAAGATGAGGAAAAACACCAGCACCATGAAGGTGAGTGAAACCGCCATGGCATTGTCCTTGGGGGCTACCGCCTTTTCCATGGGAATCTGGCTGATTTCCGCATCCGCGGTAAGATAGGCAAGCTGGGCGGGGTTCATCTGTAAGCTGCCCATCCGCTGTTGCTTCAGAAGCTGCGAAATGCTTGCTTTAATAGCGCCGAAAGCAGAGGGATTACGTTTGTTATAGTGATACTCCAGCTTGCCGGTGCTGTAGAAATCGGCTGTGGCAATCAGGTATCCGGCAGCTTTGTCCTTATACACCAGCTCTTCCACTTCCGCACGATTCTGCTGCACCACTATTTTGTATTCCTGCTTGGGGAGAACCTGTTGCAGCGCGGGGGCGATGCCGGCTTCGTCTATCATATACAGCGTCATCATACTGGGCTTATCCAGCTTCTCCAGAAGTTTGGGCAGCCCGGCAAAAAGGATCATAATGAGCGGAGTTATCAGCAAAGAAATGATGTATTGCTTGTTGCGCAGGTTGCGCATCAGTTCCCAAACCATTATCTTCAAGGTGTCATTTCTCATCTTCAGCTCCTATGGCGATCTTTACAAAGATGTCGTGCAGCGATGTCCGCGAGGCGTTAAGCTCCAGAATGGGCAGCTTTGGGGGTATTCCGCTTAGGAAATCCGCCAAGCCAACGTTTTCGTTCAGGGTAAAAACAGCTTTGTTTGCGTGCAAGTATTCGCTGGCGTGGATGAAGGGCAGGCTGGCAATTTTAGGAAGTGTCTCATTATCCTCCACAGTGATGCTAACCTGATAATTGCCATACTTTTGCTTTATCTCGGCAAGGCTGCCGAAGAATACTTCTTTGCCCTTGTGAATGAGGAAGATGCGGTCGCAAAGCTCTTCCATGATGTTCATCTGATGGCTGGAGAGGATCACGGTGGTGCCCTCTGCTGCCATAGCTCGCAGCTCTGTTTTGAACATATCCTGGCTGACGGGATCCAAGCCGGAGAACGGCTCGTCCAGAATGATCAGCTTTGGCTGGTGCAACACCGAACCAATGAACTGCACCTTTTGCGCCATGCCTTTGGAAAGCTCCTCGATCTTGGCATTGGCGTAATCATGCAGTCCAAATTTATCCAGCCATACCAAGGCACGTTCCTTGGCAACCTTCTTGGGCACGTTCTTTAGCCCCGCCAGAAAGACAAGGATGCGCATAACCCGTGCTTCCTTGTATAGCCCGCGCTCTTCCGGCAAGTAGCCTATGGAAGATTGAGGGATGCCGGGCAGGGGGTTATTGTTATCCAAAAACTCTATTCTGCCTTGATCCGGGGCGGTTATGCCCATGATCATACGAATCGTGGTGGTCTTTCCTGCTCCGTTGGGACCAAGAAAGCCTAGTATCTCCCCCGTATTGGCAGAAAAGGAGACGCTGTCCACCACCCTCTTTTGCCCATAGCTTTTGCTTACATCTGTAATTCTTAAACCGATCATATCCTCTCCCAAGCGTAGTTTCTAATCTGCAACCAAGATTTCCAGCTTGAAATATTGAGCAAGGATTTTTTATTGCTGCGGGACATCTGAGATAGGGTATTGCCTTTGTTATAAAGCAAAAACCCCGAGGTTTGATCCCCGAGGTTATAGTCTGTTTTGCTTACTTGCAGGGTTTGTTATTTCATCATTATCACTTTCTGATAATAGTTCTGTTTGCCGGCAGACATTTTCACCAGGAACATCCCGGAAGGACGGTCAGAACCGTCTTTATCTTTGCCATCCCAGGTGATGCGATGCACTCCATTTGGTTTTAAACCCTCATTGAAGCTTCTCACCAGCTGACCGCGAAGATTAAATATCTCAATCCTTACTTTGGCAGATTCTGCAAGCTCATAGGAGATATTGGCGTATGGATTGAAGGGGTTGGGAAACAAGGGATATAATGCGGTGCGGGATTGCGCAGGCGGAACCGGATTCACTTCCTTTGAGGCAAGCATCACGCTGGCGGGACTATGAGAGCTGTCCATACCGGTCAGCTTATCTGTAGCACTAGTATAATATTCTATTTCAAGATCAAGCACAGTGTTGCCATCAACAGATGTAAAAACATCATTGTCTCCATGGGCTTGCGCCTCGGGGGACCAGGCAGCATACAAACTCGCAACCATCAACATGGCAGTAATAACTAAAATGTTCTTTAGGCTCATATTTGTTTCTCCTTCTGGATATTATTTTTTTGTCCAGGTAACTTGCTAAGTCACCTAACTGAACAAGAATCAGTAATACTCACAATATAACCAAACTATAAGCGTTTAGCAAGCACTAAATTATCGGGAATAAGAACTTAAGGGGAGTGTTCCAAGGTGAAATAGAACACTGCGCCTTTACCGGGCTCAGATTCTGCCCAGATACTTCCTCCATGCTTGATAATCACCCGCCGCACCGTGGCAAGCCCAATACCGATGCCTTCAAAATCATTGTAGCGGTGTAACCTCTGGAAATTGTGGAACAACTTGTTCACGAATTCCATGTTAAAGCCTACCCCGTTATCCTTCACGAAATAGGTCTTAACGCCATCCTTAGCTTCCATCCCGAATTCTATTCTGGCGGTTGCTTCGCGCTTAGAGAATTTAATGGCGTTGCTGAACAGATGATTCAGCACGCTCTTCATCAGCTCTCTATCACAATATTCGCTTAGCCCTTGCTGGATGCTGAATTCCACCTTCCGCTCCGGGTAAGCTATTATCAGCTTTTGTATCACCCTTTCTCCCATTTCACTTAAATTTACCTTAGAAAGGGATAGTTCTTTCCGGGACACATTGGACAGCCCATGCAAGGCATCCAGCACCTCACCAAGGCGTTGCGCATCTCTGCGAATACTTGTTAGGTGTTTTATCGCCTGTTCATCCAGTTTATCTGCATAATCCTCCATCATAACCGCACTATAACCATCAATGCCCCGCAAGGGAGTTCGCAGATCGTGGGATAGCGAATAAGCAAAATCGTCTATTTCGTTCAGGGCAAGGGATAATTGTTTGGTTCTCTCCAACACGCGTTTTTCCAATTCTGCATTCAGGCTGGTAAGCGCGGTGTTTTTCTCCTGCAATTCACGCTGTAACCTGTCCAGTTCTAAGTTGCGCTTCACAAGCTCGCGCTTGGTATCCAGCAGTTCGTTATTCAGGTTTGTAAATCTGCCTAATATCTCAGTTATATCGTCAGTGGAAGGTATTTTGGAATCTGCCATAACCTTTGCCTTTAGCCTATTAGCTTCCCTGCCACGGCAATAGCATTCAGAGCGTCCTCTGCATAGGCATCTGCACCTATTTTATTCCACAGTTCTTTATCCAGATTAAAGGGATAGCCCCCCACCATGATTTTCAGATTGGGAGCTTGGACACGGCACAGTTTAATCAATTCCTTAAGTTTATCCAAGTGTATGGAGAGGGTTACAGATACAGCCAGCAAATCTGCTTTCATGTCCCGGGCGGTTTGGGGAATTGTCTCCAGGGGGGTATTGGCACCCAGAAACACTGTGTCCCAACCTTCCAGTTCCATCAAATCCGAAACCATGCGCAGCCCCACCTCGTGCTGTTCTCCGCTGATACATGCCGCAACAATCCTTTTACCTGTATCGGGATGATCCATAATCACAGGATAAAACTGGGACATCAGCATCTGCGAGGCAGCGGTTACGTAATGCTCCAGCCCCACGCTTATCATGCCCGCATGCCACAAACGCCCCACTTCATATTGGAGCGGCTGAATAATATACAGGTAACAATCTCGGATAGACATCCCGGATTTCACCGTGTCCATCACATATTTGGAGGCATCCAGCTTATTTCCTGCAAGCAGCGTATCCAGCACATGCCTGGCGATCTTGCCATAGGGCTTGGTTTCATCCAGAAAGCTGGCAGTTTCGGTAAGCGGTTCGGCAAAATGAGTCCGTGCTTCATCCAGATACTGCCTCAGTCCATACTGTGCTTCAGGATCCACTTCCTCTGCGATAACCTCCGCAAAGGTGTGGAAAAAGGATTGCAAGCTCTCCTGCGAGACGGGTAAATGCTGAAACAAACGCCTTAGCCATAGCAGGTAGTCCGTAAATATCGCGGGAGAATCATAGGAAATCGCCCTGCTAAGGAAATCGATATGAAAGCTGCAATCCGCATAGAACTTTAGGATGTCCTGCGCCTGATAACGCTTCTGCATATTGGGATTAGCAGCCAAACGCATTTGATAGGTCTTATCTGTTATGGTCGGCTTCTTGGTCAGCAGCAAGGCTGCCAATTCGTCTTTATATGCTAATAACATAAGCATCTCCAATCGTTGTAGTAGATATGCATTCTTTGTGTAATAATCTAACTGCTTGAGGAGCTTTGACCATAGGAATAATGGCATATAGCCTCCAGCTACAAATTTGGATTGATAATTGCTTAATTTTTACTGGTGTTGAACATAACTTAAGGGAAGATAGCCATGAATAAACAGTGGTATTACCTGAAACAAGGGCAGTCCAGGGGACCGGTAAGCTCCGAAACCCTGGCTGAAATGGTAGTTGATAGCAAGCTGAGTAAGGATACTCCCATCCTTGATCCGGCAAGCGGAACATGGGTGCCCATAGTAAGCGTGCAAGAATTGAATCACCTTATCCGCAACATCCAGCATGAGTATTATGGCAAGATGCCGGAAGATAAGCTGCTTACCCAAGTGCTTTACAATGATGACGAGTTGTTTAAGCGTTTTAATATGCTAGCCCGGCAGCCTTTGTTTATGAACACTTATTGGAGGAACATCCCGCTATACATGTTGTTAACCTGCGGTTTATATCAGCTGTACTGGCTTAGCAGGCAGTGGTTCAGGATGGAGACTCTGGACACGAAAAACAAGAGCATCCTAAGGAAATTCAGCCTGTTCCTGCTGTTAGCCCCCATAGTGATATTTGTCTCGGTGGAAGGGCTAAAGGAGTTTAGAAGAGTCCGTTTAGCGCGGTTCAACCCCTACATTCTGGGCATGATGTGGTATGTTGCTATAATCCTAACTATTTACAGTCCGTTTAGCGGAAACCCGCTTCTCTCAGACATCCTGCGCATAGTTAGCTGGATGTGCGGCATGATCCCTATTATGATTGCACAAATGTATATAAACGCGTGCAACAGCCTCTTAGGCAGAGACAGTGCTGTGAAGGATTGACGCCATCCCATAGAAAGCACTTGGCAAATGGAGGGTGATCTTACATGAGAAACCGATATGCTCTCAGCCCTGTTGCAAGATGCTAAGGATCGTCTCCCGGTATGCCTCAAAGGCATCTCTGCCCCTCTGGGTAAGGCGGACAAGGGTGTGCGGTTTGCGGTTCAGGAATTCCTTCATTATCTCCAGATAGCCATTGGTTTCCAGCTTTTGCAGATGGACGGAAAGGTTGCCTTTAGTAAGCCCCGTCTTGTGCACGAGATACACAAAATCTGCATTCTCCACCACATACAGATACAGCATAATATTCAGCCGCGCCGGCTCGTGGATAATGCGGTCTATCTCTTCCACATTGGTTGTTTCGGAGATTATCTCTTCATTATTCATCTTTAAGCACCGGATAATCCCTGATGAATGAACGCATGCAGTATAACCCTGTTATAATCTGCACCGCACCGAAAGCCATAACCACCTTGTAAACGGCATCCTTGTGCAGTTTAAACACAATCACGGATGCAAGGATGGCAAGCACCGCCACCAAACTCCAGGTTAAGCGTGCGCCGGGTCGCCGTTTCAGGAATACTACCCCAAACAGTATGATCAGTATTGCGATTGCCCACATAATCAGAAAATGAGGGTTTCCTGCCTGTGGCAGGGCTTCCGGCTTTGCCATCCGGAGGAAGAACACCGTTGCCCCGGCTACCAGCATAGCAAGTATTGCCCACATTATTGGCTTTCTGCCGGCTTTGGATTCCATCACTTTTGCATAGCCAACTCTGGGGTAGGTGATTCGCTTGCGCAATCCCTCTATCAGCATCGGCATCAGGGGGATTAATACCACAAAGGTATTCCCTTTTCCGGACATCATCAGGAGCATGGATATCACTAAGAACGCTCCCACGGCTATCTGCGGAATACCATCCCGATGATTCTGTTCATCGGCTACATCCTTTTGTAATCTGGCAATAAGGTCATCTTTCATGGTTTCTCCTTAGGTAACAGACTGGTCTATGATGCAAACCTATCTGTCATACAGATTACGTCAAGATATATTTGCCGCTTTCTTTGCTTTTCATGTTGACATATTTCTATCCTAAGCTACGTTTACTTCACATCCTTATAGGGAGGTTAGCTTGGAACAAATGGCGTTGGATAATAACCTGCTGGAGTGGTTACTGCAAGGCGACGTAGCTATCCAATATCAGGTTTACCGTAAATTATTGGATATAGAAAAGCCGGAGTTACAGGCAAGAATATCTGCCGAAGGCTGGGCAAAACAGTTCCTGGATTTACAGCAGGAAAACGGGCACTGGGGTTTGGGCTGGTACCGTCCCAAATGGGCTTGCACCCACTACACGCTATTGATGCTGAAATATCTGCAACCCATACCGGTTATTCCTTCGGTTATTGGGATAATAAACCGCTGCCTGGATGAGCAGAAGTGCGCAGATGGCGGATTCAGCTTCTGGAAAGGCTATCTGCACAGCGATATCTGCGTGAACGGCATGGTGATGAATTACGCCTCGTATTTTGTGCAGCCGGATGAACGGTGGAACAGCGTGATAGACCTGTTTCTGGATTCCCAGATGCAGGATGGGGGCTGGAACTGCCGTCACCTGCACAAGGCGGTGCACAGCTCATTTCATACCAGTTTATCGGTATTGGAAGGCTTGTGGGAATACCGGCAGAACGGCGGGACTTACAGGCTTTCCGAACTTACCCAAGCAGAGGACAAGTGTATCGAATTCCTTTTGGAGCACCATCTTTACTTATCACATCGCACCTTGCAACCGGTGGATAGCAAAATGACCCTGTTCAGCTATCCTCCCCACTGGCATTATGACGTGCTGAAGGCACTTTACCAACTGGCAGAGCGAAAGCAAGGCTACGATCCCCGCCTGAAGGAAGCACTGCAATTGCTGCAGCATAAACGCGATGCCGATGGCACCTGGAAGCTGCAAAACCGCCATGCCGGAGCCATGCCCTTTCACATGGAAAAGGTGGGACACGCCAGCCGGTGGAATACCCTGCGCGCCTTGCGGGTGCTGAAACACTTTAATGAAGATGACAGGATCTAATAGTCTTCTTCCTCTTCGAAATTCATGGCATCTCTGTCGCCGTTTGTGTGGATAAAATCCTCTATGGCTTCCAGAAGATCTTCTTCGCCCATTTCATCGTAGGTATCATAGCCAAATTCATCATATACAGCACTTAGCGGGATGCTAAGCAGTGCAGCTCCATAGCCGTTTGTAATGGGACAGGCAACGAAATCCGCATTACTCATGTCTCTTTTTATGCTGGAAGATACCGTATCCCAATCATGGTAAACAGCCAGGAAGTAAAACGACGCAAAGGTTACAAAATCATAAGCACCGCTTTCGCCGTAGCCCTTATCGCTCCAATATGTGGAGGACATAAACACATTGTCGCCATCGATGGTGGTGTATCTGCCCATGGTGAGCATTTCTTTGATGCTATCCTCCAGGACGGTAGCCCCCAGGGACAAGAGCAGCATAAGTAAAACCGCAGTAATCAGAATCCGTTTCATACAAACCTCATTTAACTTTTGAACAAGGCAGGGACAATGCAGTTATTTGTCAATAATAATAAGCTGTGCGCATATCAAGCCCGCAGATACAAGAGAATCTGGAGACTACTGCAAATCAATAGTCTTTTCTCTTAGCAATGCCCCAAACTAGGTGACTTTACCCTATTCGAAGCTGAATTGCTTGTAGCTCCAGGAATATACCCCAAACTGATTATTGGGGCTGTTGTACGAGTTTAACGTGGCAAGAGTAACTTCTTTATAAGGATGGCTTGGGAAAGTGTATTGTCGTTTATTTGCGGGTAAAAAGGTGTCTATATAGTCCTCATCTCCATCCTCTGTATCCCACCAACCTTCCATAAACAAATGCATATTGGAAGCAGGTAATTGCCAGGACAAATGGGGAGTTGTTGTGTTATTATCACATGTAACGTTCGTTAAGTTATATGCCATTTTGATCGTGTAAGGATAGTCAACCCCGTCCGCGGTAAATACCCCGCTGTATGTCTGCCCGGGAGATGCTGAAACAGTGCCGTAATACTCACTATTACCACTGGTTAACTCTACTTCAGACCCGTTAAAGGTTACAGAAACGACAGGATTTTGGCCATTTTCATTGTCCCATTGCACCCAGTACTGCCCACGTACTTCCTCAACTGGGAAAAATGCCAGCCAGTTATTACAAGCTTCCGGATCAATTAATGTAATTATCTGATCATCTTCAACTATTGGCTCTGTAGTGTCAGTGGACTTGCAACTAAACATAGATAGCAGCAGTGCGGTCATTAAAACAAGAAGCAGCTTCGTTCTCATCCATTACTCCAGTGCGTATTTTTATGCTGAAACCAGCATTATTCCACGGATAGTGCGCATGATTTATTTGTCAAGCAAGAAACGGACTTACCTCACCTCATCACCTCATCACCTCATCACTTCATAACTCCATCACTTCATCACTTCATCACCCCCTCTCACCCACACCCAATCCGAAACACAACTGCCCATGAGCTCACCATGGTTTATCATGGGGAGATCATGGGCAGATCCCGGGCAGCACACTTTCGGATAGCAGGGGGGATGCAGGGAACCTGATTCCGCGATTTAGCCTAAATGCCGGGCTGGAGGGATAGTCTTACAAGAGGCCAAGAGCCACCCAGATTCCTACACATTGGGACAAACAATGGTGCGACAGAAATTGTTATTGACAGATAAGCTTTACTTGTTTTGTTGAAAATGTATTGGAATCACACACAAGGGGAAGGTGTATGGCAGCAAAAGAGGCAAGTGCAAGAATCAAGATAAACGACCTGCTGAAGGAATCCGGCTGGAGATTCTTCGAAGAAAAGGGCAAAAAAGCTAATATCCAGTTAGAAAAGAATGTAAAGATATCCCAGCATCAGCTTGATGAACTGGGGGAAGATTTTGAGAAATTGAACCAGGGCTTTATAGACTATCTTTTACTGGATGAAATGAATTATCCAATTATTGTTCTGGAAGCCAAGCGGGAGAACAAAGACCCTCTGGATGGCAAGGAACAGGCCCGTCGCTATGCCAAGGCTCAAGGAGCCAGATACATCATCCTCTCCAATGGCAATATCCACTACTTTTGGGATCTCGAAAGGGGCAATCCCTATGTTATCATAAAGTTCCCTACACCCCAGTCGATAAAACATATCCGCAATGTAAAACCTAATCCCCTCAAACTTATCAATGAACAGGTGAATGAAGATTACATCCTGCTTTGCCAGAACCCAGCTTACCAAAACGATCCAGATTGGATAGATGCCACCCGTCGCCATAAATTCCTGGAGGATAATGGCTATTGCCTCTTGAGAAATTATCAGCTACGAGCAGTTAAAAGCATTCAGAAAGCCGTTGCCAATAATCAGGATAGATTTCTTTTCGAGATGGCAACCGGCACGGGTAAAACCATGGTAGCCGCAGCCATTATCCGGCTATTCCTGCGTAGTGGGAACGCCAATCGGGTGCTGTTTCTGGTCGATCGCATCGAGCTGGAGAACCAAGCCAAATCCGCTTTCTTGAAATACTTAAAGCAGGATTACGAGATAAAGGTATTCAAGGAAGGCCGAAACGACTGGGAAAAGGCCAATGTCCTTATCTCCACGGTGCAAAGCCTTTACGACCGCTATTCCAGCATCTTCTCTCCTACAGATTTCGATCTGGTGATCTCAGATGAAGCACACCGCAGCGTTAATGGCAATGCCAGAGCTCTCTTCGAGTTTTTTGGTGGCTACAAGCTGGGCCTAACAGCCACTCCCAAGGATTATCTGAAGCATGTGAATATTGGGAAGCTTCTGGCAGATGATCCCCGCTCAATGGAGCGTAGAATTGTGCTGGATACCTACAAAACCTTTGGCTGCGAAAGCGGTGATCCCACCTTTCAATACACTTTGCTGGATGGCGTGAAAGAAGGCTTCTTGCTAAATCCGGTTGTGTTTGATGCCCGAACACACATCACCACCCAGTTGTTATCCGAAAAAGGCTATCAGGTGATGGTGTATAGTGAAGATGGCACCCCGGAGGAAAGGGTATTCAAACAGAAAGCTTTCGAGAAGAAATTCTTCTCCACTGCTACCAACCGAGTGTTTTGCGACACCTTTATCCACAAGGCAATGCGCGATCCCCTAACTAATGAGATCGGGAAATCTATCATCTTCTGCGTAAGCCAGAAACATGCAGCCAAGATTACCAAGCAACTTAACGAACTTGCCGATAAATATTTCCCAAACCTTTACCATTCCGATTTTGCGGTGCAGATCACTTCCAATATCTCCCGTTCTCAGCAGATGAGCATCAATTTTCAGAATAACAATCTGAATGGCACCACTAATTGGCTGGAAGAATACAAATCTTCCCGCAGTAGGATCTGCGTTACCGTGGGTATGATGACCACCGGTTACGATTGCACGGATATCCTTAATCTGGTGATGCTCCGGCCTATCTTCTCCCCATCCGATTTCATTCAGATAAAGGGCAGGGGAACCCGAAAGCACACTTTTAAATACTCTCGCCGTATCGAAGCCCAAGAGATAAAAGAAACAAAGCCCAAAACAGCTTTCTATCTCTTCGATTTCTTCGCCAATTGCGAATACTTCGAGAAAGAATACAAGTATGATGTGGTTCTAAAGCTGCCCGAGATTATCAAAGCCAAACCCAAAGGCACACAAGATAACAACAACTATGGAGACGCAGAAGGTCAGGAGGATGGTGCTTTCAATTACCTGGGGCACGACATGATTCAAGACCTGGCAGAGCAAGCCATCGGCCCCCAAGGCATGAAGGTGGATCGCCAGATGTTCAATCGCTTTGCCGAAGAGCTGTTAGCACATCCCATTATAAAAAAGCTGGTGGAGCAGGAAGATTACCCCGCTGCCGAGCAATATATCACGGAAAAGATCTTTAACCGTGCCGAGCACTTCTTCAATCTCGGTAAGCTGCGCAAGTCCCTGCAAGTGGATTGGCGCGCACCCTTCCGTCAAATTCTGGATCTGGCATTAGGCAGAACTGACCGGATAAAAACCCGCACCGAAGTATTCGAAGAGGAGTTTAACAAATTCATCAACATCCACCATCCCGAAAGCAGATATGTCCCCTATGCCAGGCGTCTCTTCACAGCCTATCTCTCCGACGAAAGCATCAGAAAGATAATAGATCAGGGACGCTATGGCCAATTGATGAGTCCCTTGCTTAGCCTTTCTGATATCGATATGCTGAATGGCTGGAAACAGATCATTCCCCAATATATAAAAGACTATATACCCCTAAACTACTTTATGAATTGAGGCACCATGCTGGATCAAGACACCAAACGCAGAATAGATAATGCCTGTGATATCCTGGTGGGAAAGGTTCCCACTCCCCTGGCACAGGTGGAGCAAATCACCCTGGCCCTTATCTACAAATTTATGAATGATATGGATATACGCGCTTTGGCTATGGGAGGACAGGCTAGCTACTTTACCGGAGATTATGAAAAGTATTCCTGGAATAACCTGATGGATAGCCGCATCGGAGCGCAGGAACGCGCAAACCTATACGAAGAAGGGCTAAGCAAGCTTAGCACCAATGGCGAATTGCCGGAGCTCTTCCGAGGAATTTTTAAGGAAGCGGGTATCCCCTATAGAGCTGCGCGAACCCTGAACCTTTTCCTGAAGGAGATTGATGGCTTCAGCTATGAGGATTCCGAAAACCTGGGCGATGCCTACGAGTATCTGCTCGGTAAAACAGGTTCACAAAGCGAAGCAGGGCAGTTCCGCACACCTCGCCACATAATAGATTTCATTGTGCAGGTGGTAGATCCCGGAAAATATGACAGAATTCTGGATCCCGCCTGTGGCACTGCAGGCTTCTTGATCTCTGCGCTAAAACACATTTACAAAGCCAACACCAAAGATCTCGAGGGTGATTTGCTTAGCCCCACGGAGAAACTTAGCCTCTCCAATAGCGTTTCTGGTTACGACATCACCCCTGATATGGTGCGCATTTCCCGTGTAAACATGTTTTTACATAACATCAGTCAACCCCATATTCATGATTATGACACTCTTACCTACGTGGATAGATGGGACGATACCTTCTCCTGCATCCTTGCCAATCCCCCCTTTATGACACCCAAAGGAGGAGTTACCCCACACAATAGGTTTAGCATCCCCTCCACCCGCAGCGAAGTGCTATTTGTGGATTACATCATGGAGCATCTAACCCTGGATGGCAAGGCGGGAATAATAGTACCCGAAGGCATTATCTTCCAAAGCGGTACAGCCCATAAAGCTCTGCGCAAAAAGCTAATAACCGAAAATTACCTGTGGGGTGTTGTATCCCTTCCCGGAGGGGTTTTCAATCCCTATTCGGGAGTAAAAACCTCAATCTTGCTTATCGATAGGCAAATTGCCAAACGCAGCGACAAGATAATCTTCTTAAAAATAGAAAACGATGGCTATAACCTGGGTGCCCAAAGAAGGCAGATTGAAGCCAATGATCTGCCCGAAGCTGCCAAACAAGCTGCGTCATATAAGCAGGCAGTAATGATGCATAAAGAGTATGAGACTCCTGATAAAGGCGTTATTTTAGTAGAAAAGGCAAAGTTGGCTGAGAGTGGGGATTATAATCTGAGTGCGGAGAGGTATAGTTTAACTGTTTCCCAAAACACAGAATTCACTTTTATGGAGATTGGTGCTGTGTGTGATTTATACCAGCCTGTAACAATCTCTGCTAAAGAGATGATTGATAATGGAGAGTATCCCGTTTTCGGTGCAAACGGGATCATTGGCAGATATAACCAGTATAACCATATAGAAGATGAAGTAGTTATTACCTGTAGGGGTGCAACCTGCGGAACAGTAAACATGACTTTGCCGAAATCCTGGATAACAGGTAATGCCATGGTTGCTCATCCCAAAACTACTGATCTAAACAAGAAATACCTATTCTATCTTCTCTCTTTTTCCGATCTCACTTCTACCATTACAGGGTCTGCTCAACCACAAATTACTAGGGCATCATTATCTCCTTACAAAATCCCCATTCCACCCCTACCAGTCCAAGAGAAGATAGTAGCAGAATTGGATTCTCACCAGCTGAACATCAATAAAATGCGTGAGCAGATATCAGTTTCCCGACAACACATGAAAGATACGATTGGCAAATTTTGGAAACCTACTACAAATGAGAGTAAAAAAGAAGGTGACTCCTAATGTCTGAAGATATGCTTGAACTATCGTCCGAATTCTTCTCTTTCCTTCCAATACAAACGAGGTTGCAACGAGAGTTAGATTATATTGAACATGTTAGAACTCACATAGAAACTAGTGTGGAGAGTTCTTCTTGGCAGTTTGCATATCTTGGTTTTCATTTATTGTTATTGGTATTTATCCAGTCCGTACTACTTAGGATAACAAGTCATCGCAAATTGAAGCTATTGTTAGCCCATCAATCAAAGACAAACTACGAGATTATAGAACAGTCACTAAATGATATTTACATGTCAACGCTGCCATTCATAAACGAAAGAACACTGTTTCGACTTCTAAGGAGCTCCAATGTTCCAGTTGGAGTAATTGACAAACTGGAGGAGGCCTGCGAGATAAGAAATTCTATCGCCCATTGTAACTACTCTTTGTCGATAAACAGTGAAGTATCTCTTCAGATACAAGTATCGAATATCATCGATCTAATGTCGCAGGTTAGCAAGGCAACAAAACCTGCGTTTATAAGAATCTATATCAAGTCCTTTTCGTGGTTCAAATCGATTGAAGATGTAAATGATCTAGATATTGAGAATTTTGTGGAACAGTATTTGATTTCTGATAACTACATGTCGGTTAAAGACATTGAGTACATCATGAATCGAAAGAAGCCTAATCTTCCTTACGAAACCAAGGTACAAAAGTACCTTATTAAGTACTTACCGATTGAGTGGAAATGCGTTTAAAAATGTCAGAATAATCCTGAAATATCATCCAAAAAAAGGAGCAATTATGCCATCGAAAGCATACGACGTGTTTAGATCTTCGCTACTTGCTGATGTTGATGCCCTTGTTGAGTCACACAGCGCACTTAGCACTGGTACCCGAGGAAGACAGGGCCTAGGACATATTACAAGAAGCGCTCTTGTGCTGCTTTGTGCAGCATGGGAATACTATGTGGAAATGCTGGCTTGCAACATTGCGACATATTACGGGAAACATATTGATTTTGATAAACTGGATCATGAAACCAAATCGGCTTTCGTAAATTACTTACAAGATAAAAACAAGGGGAATCTACTAGTAAAATGCATATCTGACGGTTGGCAAGGGATGCTGCTTTCGTTTATAGATTCAAAAACTCAGGCACTCAATACCCCTAAAACAGACAATGTAATTGAAATTCTCAAGCTTGTTGGAATCAACTTGAGCGCTTTTTTTGATCAGGATAACAGGAAAACTACTATTAATAGTTTCGTGACACGACGTGGAGAAATTGCTCATAGGGGTGGTAAGGCTACTTACCCAGACATATCATACGTGAAGAGTTCAAGAAACTATTTTGTTGCACTTGTTCAATCAATCGATGATCTAGTTAAAGCTGAGCTAAGCAGGAAGTATGGTAAAGCACCATGGCAAATTATATCTACTTCGGCTAAGATAGCCCCGATTGTCTAATTCAAGCATCATTCAAACTAAACTGATAGGTGAGTAACATGGCAAAAACACAGCATGTAGTACCCAAGAACACCGGTGGCTGGGATGTTAAGAAAGGTGGTTCTGATAAAGCCACGAAGCACTTCGACACCAAGAAACCAGCCGTTGATTATGCAAGAGACTTAGCAAAAAAGCAGGAAGCAGAGCTTGTGGTTCATAACAAGGATGGCAAGATCAGCGAAAAGGATTCATTCGGAAATGATCCATGTCCTCCCAAAGACAAGAAATAGGTTATATTGGTGCTTTGCATTGCTCCAACATATATCATAAAAAAGCTTGTACCCTAATGTCAAATTGTCTTCGATACTGCTATTTATATGCTCTCTTACAGTATCTATCTCTGCAATCGTTGTTATTCAAATGGAGGTAACCATGACGATATCATCAATAACTCATTTCATCCTAGCTGCTTGCGTGACACATCTGGGACGGTCTGGGGACAAAAGCAGTGATGTAATGCTTATTGGTGTGAAATCTTTGACATTAACATACAGGAGATGTGCGGGGGGTTCGATTCCCCCCAGTCCCACTATCTACAAACCGTGAGGGGATAACATGGATTGGAAGTGGTTTGTCTCGACATATGCCCAATGTGGTGCAGCTTTGATAGGAGTTATCGCAGCTTTCATTATCTCTAAGCTACTTAACGAAAGCGAAAGAAAGGAATTTTTAAGCCAGAAGTTGAATGATCACAAAGTAGAATTTGATCTAATCAAAGGTAAGTTAGCCAATAGGAAGTTCGATACATACAATAAGAGGCTAATGGAAGAAAGCATTGTCTTAGGTAAAGCTATTGAAGAAGGTGGTTTTGATGAACTATCAACTACTGAAGCTGAGAAAAAGCTATATGTGATGATTCCAACACTATACTATTCCAAGTATAACGCTACACGATTGATGAAAATGATTCATGCAAGTAATAATGATGATATAGATTCTAGTATGGGTACAGAAGAGGACATGTTGCCACCAATAAGTAACTTTCTTAATGGCGGTCCAGATGTTGAATATGCATCAATTGAAGAATTGAAACTACTTTGCAAAGAGTTAATAGCTAAATTCACGTCCACAGGCCGCTGTATTCTTGTACAACAGCGTAATTTAAGCACTATTAGGTTAAATATTGTTGTACTCATAGTTGGGTTTTTATGTTGTGTCATATACCCTTTGCATTTCTTACCTCTTCGCTTTGACGAGGTGCCAGATATAAACTTCTCTCTGAGAAATATTCTAAGTTACTTATTCTCAATCCAAGGAGGGTTATTAGTGCTAATGTCGATTGTAATAATTGGCATATTTGGGTTCTTCTATGCTTATAGCCTTAGACTAGAAAGACTTTACGATTCGTTGATTAATCAGATGGAGTATGCAAACATTAATATTGAAGGCTACTCAACGTATTTTCGTTCTTTGGAAGGTTAATAAATCAATTAAATGCACAAAATTGCATTATGAACAGTTCGCTCCATACCATTCTACTGGAAGCTATAACCAATCAGTTTGCTTCTGTGTCATATTCGATCTGATCGTCTTTAATCCAGGCGGTGATTGCTATTTGAAATACATGGATACCAGATCAGTTCTGGAGTGACGGGGAAGTTGGAACATCGACTTCAGTCGGTCGGATACGCCAGATTTATCTGGCATAAAGGCAGGATAAGC
>CAYSGM010000035.1:0-23768 GCA_964430595.1 uncultured Candidatus Cloacimonas sp. | reverse complement strand
ATTGCCCACCCATTGCCCTCTTTGTGGGCAATGAGTGGGCAATAATAGGGCAATGGAAGCAACGTAGGGCAGACTCTCCCATACTCGGGCTATGGCTGGGTTACTGCCAGGAAATAGGGAGAATAGCATGCTGTAGTAAGGCTGGAAAGCTATTCCCGACACCATCAATGTGGGGTTAAGAAGCCGGGAAGAAATAATAACTCGACAAAAATGAGGGTGTTTAGAAAATGCCTTTCCGAAATAGAATAGTTGTAATGGAGGTTTTGTGATCAAAGTAATGAACCTTAGCAAAGAGTTTCCTAAAAAGGACGGAACTGTTTTTCGTGCCGTAGATGATATTAGTTTTGAAGCCAAAGATTCTGAAATCGTTTGCCTACTTGGCGTAAACGGTGCAGGTAAAACAACCACCATGCGCATCTTATCTACAATTTTTAAACCCAGCAGTGGGACAGCCGAAATCCAGGGCTTTGATATACAAAAAAACGCCCAAAATGTCCGGGAGAATCTGGGCTTTTTAACTGGCGATACTGGGCTTTACAATCGCTTACGGGGAAACGAATTTATCCGCTATTTCGGCAGGCTCTATGGGGTACAGGAAAATACTATAGATGCCCGCATCAAGGAAATGGCAGATATGCTGGATATGCACGATTTTCTGGATAAGAAGATAGAATTTATGTCCACTGGAATGAAACAGAAAGTGTCTATTGTCCGCTCGATAATCCATGATCCACCTGTGATGATCTTTGATGAGCCTACCTCTGGCTTGGATATACTAACCGCAAGGAACATAGTATCCTTTATCCGCCAATGTAAGCAGCGGGGTAAATGTGTGCTCTTTTCCACCCATATTATGCGGGAAGCAGAGAGGTTGGCAGATCGCATTGTGATGATTCACAAGGGCAAAATCCTTGCTAACGGAACACTTGAAGAGCTACGTTTAATGTCTGAACAGACAGATTTGGACGATATCTTTGTCCATTTTGTTAACCAATTTACCGATGAAGCGGAGGTCTTGGCTCATGAATTTTAAGAAAGTAGGCGTGGTTTACCGCAAAGAACTTCTGGAAGTATTACGTGATAAACGCACTCTGTTTGCCACTTTGATACTGCCGGTGCTCCTGTATCCCCTCCTGATCGTGGGCTTCAATTCCATCATGACCCGTCAGACTGCCGTTATGGAAGAACAGGGCGCTACCATTGCTATTCAGGATAGTGTGGATAACGCCGTCTCCCGTCTGTTGGCAGATGAAATGAGAAACATTGATAACTTTAGCCAAGTACCCTTTACTGCCACCACCAACAAGCTGTATGAAGATAAAGATGTGCACGCGATTGTAACCATACGGGATTCCTTGGGAGCGGATGGAACGCAATTCTATAAGGTATATGTTCAATACGACAAATCCAAGGACAGAGGCAGGATAATATACGATAAGCTTTATGACAGCATGAAGGCAAGCGAAAAGAAGCTTCAGAAGCAACAGCTAGAGATATCGGGTGTTAATCCAGAATTTCTGGATTTGGTAAGTGTGAGAGAACGCGACACCTCCACCGCCCAGAAGAAGATGGGTATGCTACTCGGCATGTTTCTCCCTTACATCATGATCATTATGCTGCTGTCCGGTGCTTCAACCGTGGCTGCCGATCTGGTAGCTGGTGAGAAGGAACGCCGCACGCTGGAAACACTGCTGGTGTCGTCAGCCGCAAGGCAAGAACTGGTATTTGGCAAATACTTAACAATAATTACTTTGGCGATGGTGAACGTGATCGTAAACTTGTTCAGCATCAGCTTCTCCCTAAAGTTCATGCTTGCCAATTCTGCTGCGGAGATGTCCGGCGTGCAAATGCCGATGAGTGCTATCCTCATCTTGCTGGTGGCAATGATACCGCTGGCAACGTTCTTTGCAGCTTTGCTGCTTTCTATATCTACTTTCAGCCGTAATATGAAAGAAGCTAAAACCTATGAGCAACCAATTCTATGGGTAGCTATGATGATGGCTATGATTAGCTTTCTACCTGCGGTGGAAATGAATAACCTTATGGCGCTGATCCCGGTAGTCAATATCGCTTTGCTGTTTAAGGCGGTGATGATAAACGAGTATGCTGTATCTCACTTGCTGATAACCATTGGAAGCACTTTGGTATTGGATGTCTTAGCGATCTGGGCAACGATAAAGCTCTTCACATCAGAATCGGTTCTGTTCCGCTCCGAGGATGACAGCGGTAGCTTGAAGGCAGTGGGAAAGAACATGAATAACTTCTTCAATCCCTTTTATGGCTTGGTTTACTTCTCAGTTGCCTTAATCGTACTATACTATCTAGGCACATCCTGGCAGGCAAAAGACCTGATGTCCGGCTTGCTGAAAACACAGCTGTTTATCATTGCATTGCCGGTGTATGTAATCATCAGATTGCTGAAACTGAAAGAAAAAGATATCCTGCGCCTTAAAGCTCCCAAACCTAAAGAACTGCTACTGATACCATTTATTGCCATACCTGCTGCGATAATCGTGTCTATTATATCGCAACTGATAAACATGATCTTCCCCTTCCCTCCCAAGTATGTGGAAATGCTATCCAAGCTTTTTACCATGGATGCCTCGGTATGGAAAGTATTCCTGGTTATGGCGGTGGCACCGGGATTCTGCGAGGAATATATGTTCCGTGGATTTATGATCCGTTTCTTTGAGAAGTATGGCACTAAGGTGGCGATAGTGCTTTCTGCCCTGCTATTTGCTGCCTTCCATCTTGATCCTTTCCGCTTTGTGCCTGTGTTTCTACTTGGTTTATTGTTAGGTTATTTAACCATGCGCTCAGGTTCTTTGGTGAACAGCATGCTGTCTCACACGATTAATAACGGCCTGGCACTGGTTTTGGTTACTTACGGTGGCTCTGCCTGGTTAAAACCATTGATATCCGGTGAGGATTCATTGCATTACTGGCTTATAATCCCTGCGGTAATTGTCTTCACTGGAGCAATATATCTCTTCCACAAGGTTACTGAAAAAGGAGTTCCTGAATGTGCGGAATAGTTGGATATATAGGGCATAGAAATGCCCTGCCTATAGTGGTGGAAGCCTTAAAGCGGCTGGAATACCGTGGCTACGACAGCTCTGGGTGTGCCCTGATACATGATAATGAACTACAGGTTTACAAACGCCAGGGTAAGATAATTGAGCTTGAACGCAGCTTGCCGGAGCCAAACAAATGCAGTGGCAACATTGCTATAGCGCATACACGCTGGGCTACACATGGAGAACCAAACGAGATAAACGCCCATCCGCATACGGATTGCACCGGTGATATTGCCATAGTGCATAACGGGATAATTGAAAACTATAAGCTGTTGCGAGAAAGGCTGAAGGAATTGGGACACCGCTTTGTTAGCGAAACCGATACCGAGGTAATTGCCCACCTGATAGAGCAATTCCTTACCAGTGAGCCAAGCCTTGAAGACGCCGTGCGTGAAGCAATGAAAAGGGTGGAAGGCACCTACGGCTTGGTGGTTATCTCCAAAAATGAGCCCGATAAGCTGATAGCGGTACGCAAAGGTAGTCCGCTTATCATTGGTATAAGTGATACAGAACACTTTATCGCCAGTGATGTTAGTGCTATTGTTATCCATACGAAACGAGTTATTTATCTTCAGGATGGCGAGCTGTGCATTGTTAGAGCCGATGGCTTTGAGATTACTACACTGGATAAACACAGCGTTAAACCCCAGATATCTGTAGTGGATTGGGATATCTCCGCCATAGAAAAAGGTGACTACAAACACTTCATGCTAAAGGAGATATTTGAACAGCCCACAACCATTGGAAACGGCTTCCGGGGACGTATCAACGATCAAATGGGCACCGCCCGTCTTGGTGGACTAAACTTGGCAAGCTTTGAGCTACGAAAGATAAAGCAAATCCATCTTGTTGCGTGTGGCACTTCATTCCACACAGCATTGATTGGCAAATATATCATAGAAGACATTGCCCGCATCCCGGTGCATGCAGAATACGCCTCCGAATACCGCTACCGCAATCCTATTATCCCAGAGGACACCCTTGTTTTCGTAATCAGTCAATCTGGCGAAACCGCCGATACTCTGGCAGCCATGCGCGAAGCTAAAGCCAAAGGCGCAAGAGTGCTTGGCATTACCAATGTGGTAGGCTCTACCATCTCCAGAGAAAGCGATGGGGGTACATATATACATGCCGGCAGCGAGATTGGAGTGGCTTCCACAAAGGCATTCACCTCGCAAGTAACCATTATGGTCTTGCTATCCGTGCTAATGGGGCGCATGAACCACCTCTCCACCGTGCAGGGGATGGAATACATAAAAGAACTGGAACAAATCCCCGCCAAGGTAGAAAGCATCCTTGCCCTAAATGACTCCATTCGCACAATTGCTGAGAGTATAAAGGACTGCACAAACGCCCTGTATCTTGGTAGAGGGGTAAACTTCCCTGTAGCTCTGGAAGGAGCCCTAAAGCTGAAAGAAATATCCTATATCCATGCTGAGGGATATCCCGCCGCGGAAATGAAGCACGGTCCTATTGCACTTATAGACGAGAACATGCCGGTTGTTGCCATAGCCACCAAAGATCCCTTATACGAGAAGATATATTCCAATTTGCAGGAAGTCCGTGCCCGCAAGGCAAGGCTTATTACTATAGCTACGGAGGGCGACACCGAACTGGCAAAGATATCCGAACATGTGATATACATCCCGGATACGCTTACAAACCTTCAGCCCTTGTTAACCGTTATTCCCCTACAAATGCTGGCATACCATGTGGCAGATTTGAAAGGCTTTGATGTAGATCAGCCCCGCAACCTAGCTAAAAGCGTTACGGTGGAGTAAACAGAACATGCTAAGCGTTTGCGGAGTAAACTGTGCCACCGATTGCCGGGCTTATGGAGCAGAATGCAGCGGTTGTGTGGCATTGCAGGGCAAAGCATCCTGGGCAGAGTTTTATGGAAAGGCAGAATGCCCCATCTATGCCTGTGTTAAAGATAAACAACTCTACTCTTGCGGTAAATGCGGTAAAGCCCCCTGCAAGGTGTGGTATGACACCCGCAACCCGGATGCTTCTGATGCTGAATTCGCCAAGGATATAAGCTCCAGGCTCGCTAATCTAAACTCCAACTAAGAGCCCTTTTCCCATATAACAAAGAACCCGGCAGCAATCACCGCCGGGTTCTTTTTATAATCTAAGCTATGGTTTATTCTTTCTCTTCCGGTTCTTCGGCTACTTCAGGTACTTCGTCTTCTTTTTCTTCGCCTTTCAGGGCTACGCTTATTTCGATGGAATTCTTGCAAAGTTCAGGATAGAAATCATCAATGTATTCTTGCACGGTGTTTTCGATATCGTTATGCTTATCCAGTATTTCCTGAGGGAAGCCAATCTTTATGCTGAGGGAGTTCAGAGTTCGGTTGATATTCATTTCCGGCATTTCACCATAAACATTGTTCAGGAACTCAGGCAGGGATTTAGAGAGCTTAACTGTTCCGTTAATCTTCTTATATGCTTTTAAACCGAAATTCGCAGCTAAAGCTGCTCCACCGATAACCAGTAATGCTTTAAAGAGTTTTTTCATCGTCTATACCTCGTTTGTTACTTATAAATAGATTTAATCTTGCCCCAGCTACGGCTTTGAATGGATGTTGGTTGATTGCCAACAAGATCGCTGGGACTGGTGGGGCTTAGAGAGAATTCACTGAAACCGTATAGTACAATGCCGGAAATGGATGAGTAAGTTCCGCCAGAGGATTTGAACAATTCCTTGTCCCCAAAGCTTCCACCTTGAACCATACAAGTTCCCGAGCCATCTGTTACATTCAGCTTATTTTTCAAAGCTTTGGAGCCGTAGGCTGTTGCATTTAATAGCTTGGCATAAACGCCCTCATATGCTTCTGCTTCATCAGCCTGAGACAATTGTCCGGTGGTTAAAACAACCGGACGAGGCAGGCTAGCAGAGCTTTCTAAGACTCGGGTTTGGCTGATATCTTGCAGGCAAGTCATGCCAAATGTTTCCGAAACCGTGCCACTTACATATACACGATCACCCTTTCTAATTCTGGCGTTTCTATCCAGTATCAGGATTCCGCGCCATGCTCCGTTCAATGATTCACTAATGAAGTATCCCCCTCCATGATAGTTGGTGGCAGTAACAATCCCCTCCAGGCTAACGTTTTTCCCAACGTAAGTGGACGGATATGTGCCATCGCTACCCGGATTGGTAGTGAACTGAACTGTATATATGGAGATAGCCCAAGCCCCCGATACGAGGCTTGCTATCAGACATAGCATAATGAGTATCTTTTGCATACATCACCTCTATGTGGCAATCTAATTGTTATTGATATCTTGTCAAGTTAAATCGCTCCACTAATTCAAATAGCTCTCTAACTCACAGCTTCATGCTAATTTATGCTTGCTTGCTTGCATTACGGATGCATTACGCATGAAATGCGGATCGCATCCGTATTTCATGCGTAATGCTTTAGCAATTCATGCAAGGAAGCTGGGATTGAGTTTAGAATGAAAACCTTAGCCAGCCCCATACGTTTTGCCTTAAGCAGCTAACACCAACTCATGTTACACAGACCAACAGCTTGTTCTTGATGGAATTGGTTCATTAGTAACTCCCAAATCTACTTACGTGAAAACTTGAATATGTCAAAATCGTATCCAACACTAAACAGACTGTTTACTGTTCCGGCTTCATTAACAGCTATATTCAGGCGCACCGGCATTATAGTGTTTGCGTAGCCTATTCCGGCATAACCGCAATACTCCCAATCTTTTTCCAAACCCCACAGCTCACTTTCGGAGAAGCGCAAACTCTGAATGCCTGCTTGAAACACCCAGCGTTTACATGGTTTGGTTGATAATCCCACTGTTGCTATTTGGTAATGGGAAGCACTAACTTCGTGGCGGGAATAGCCCATAAACCCATCTGCCCCACCGATTACAAAGTGATCATATTGCTTGTCCTCGGCTTCGTTGAAGTAGGTGCCATAATCCACGCTTCCACCCAAGCTGAAGCACTTGGAAAAGGGAAAATATAGCTCACTCTTCATTTGCAAATTACTATAAATGTAATCGCTGATAGAGGTGCTACGGGCAAAGTTAAACTTCGCCATGATTCTGGAGCCTTTAGTGGGAAAGATATAGTTATCCAGAGATTCGTGGTATCCTTTTACTCCAAACCCACTAACTATACTGTGCTGAGGGAGAGAAGGCGTTTCTGAAATCTCTTCGTAAAGCCTGGTTTGGCTGCTGAATAAAAAGAGCTCGCCAATCACTAAGTCCTTGGCAAAAACACCCAACCCGGAAGTCATTCCCCATTCCAGGGAGTTCACGCTGCTTGTTTTATGGTGATCTTTGTAATTGTATATAGTTTTGTCGTTTATGTAAGGGAAAATGCGGTAATATGCTCCCCACTCTTCGCCATAATTCTTCACATAATCCAGGTTAAATTCGTTTCTGCCCCCAAGTTTTACTTCTGCGAGCAACTTGGAGTTCTTTAGCAAACAATTGTTCATTACCAGTACGGCACCGGCACTAAGCTTGTCCTCGCTGTTGTAGGTAAGGTTTATGGCAGATTGTTTACGTTCTCTTTCTTTTACATGGATGTGCAGAATGTAGTTATTGTAGGAATAGTACTCCAGAACCGGATATATGGTGCTGAATGCTTGAGAGTTCCATGCCTTTTGACAGCCGGCAAAAATCTCTGCGGTGTTATATTCCTTGTAGCTGTGCAGACCGGTGTATTCTTCTACTTTTGCCTTGCTTAAGAATTGATTGCCATGCACCTGGATGCTTTCCACATAGAATATGTCCAGATTGCGGTTGATCTCCCGCTGATCTTTTTTAGGCTCCACGTGGGTAGAATCAGGTGATTCCTTTAGCACTCTTGCTTTGAAGGCTCGAATTATGTCAATATTATCTCTTGTAGATTTTTCTCCGGCTGCGATGATAGCTTT
Organism: uncultured Candidatus Cloacimonas sp.; assembly: GCA_964430595.1. GTDB lineage: Bacteria > Cloacimonadota > Cloacimonadia > Cloacimonadales > Cloacimonadaceae > Cloacimonas. Next base: position 15,781 of record CAYSGM010000035.1, on the reverse strand, counting down.
AATGTCCCGGTAATCTCTTGCAGAATAGGTATTCAATTCCGGCTCAATAAGCAGATCTATGCATTCCAAGCGGTCATTGAGATTGCGCGTGATGCCGATGTTAATTGTCTGGTCAAGCACTTCGATCAGGTTGTTAAGGTTGTCGTTGGTTCTAAGCGTGGAATTCACTTTTAGACCAATCACAGTATCCGCACCCATCTCATGCAGTAAATCGCCGGGCAAGTTTTGGGATACACCGCCGTCTATGAATATATTACCATCAATCTCAAAGGGCTTCACCAGGCTGGGGATAGACATGGATGCCCGCAAAGCCTGCATCAGAGAACCGTTGCGGAAGGTTATCGCTTCGCCGGTAATCAGATTGGTGGCGTTACAGGCAAAGGGGATGGGCAGATCATCAAAGGAGCTAACCCTAGATGCAGGAGCAAACAATTTGAACAGCTCCAGATTGATCCTGTTACCCACATATACACTTGAAGGCAGCCTGGGAACCCAGCTATCATTAAGTTCAAAAATAGCATTGCCGTAAGGTGCCCAACGTTTTTGTCCGATATAGAGGTCTTCACGAGCATGTATGTCCTGAGTAAGATATTCCCAATCCAAGCCTAAGCATATTTCTTCTATTTCAGCAGCAGAATAACCCATGGCATAAAAGGCACCAATAATAGCACCGATGCTTGATCCGGCAATATAATCCGGCTTGATTCCCTCTTCTTCCAGGACTTTGAGCACACCAATATGGGCAAATCCACGTGCACCACCTCCGCTTAAGGCAAAACCAAGCTTCGCTCCGCTAAGCAGTGCACATAAAGATAGCAGTAATATTACTACTAAGCTGGATTTGGCATTAAAACCCGTCATAGTACTCTTTGGTTTTTGAATTGACTGGGTTAAAAGCCTTCTTCGGGTTGAGCTGCTTCCGCTTCAGGCTTGGGGATTGTTCCGCTTCTGTCCTTAGTCATGAATTCTATGCGACCAAACACAGAGGTAGCTTCGATTCTAATAGGAGTTGCCGTACTATCCGGGTTTAGAGACGTAACATTCTCAGATATCCCATAGTGCCCGGTTTTTGGCAGAATAATGCCACCCAGAACCGCAGTGGTTTGTATGTCAAAGCGCAGATCTGAGGGCAAGATAACATTTGCAGAGCCGAAAACAACAGTTACTTCCATGTCCTTGGCATCAGGTTTCAGCTCGCTGAGATCAATATCTCCGCTGGCAAACACCATGGTGTATTCCTGATTATCACGGCTGTAAAGCACTGAGTTGCCCTTGCTGAAGTTATGCTTTGAGTGATGGATACGGGGTTTTCCGCCTCCAATAAGCATTCTCACTCCAAACATGATAATAATAATGGCAAAAAAGACTTTCATAAGCGGCAGATTAATATTGAAGCCTCTTAAGATCATAGATGTCCCAAACAGGATTATCATAATCCCCCAGAAGATGTTGCCAAAGAAAAAGTCCATTCTCATTTCCTCCTCCTTAGAGAGTTAGTCCATGCCACCAGGCATGATGTAGGTCATTTATATCTATCTTGATATGGTTATTTACCATTAGCATGCTGCTATCGTTGATTTGCCCCAATTCGTGGCATTCTATTCCATGCTTGTCAGCAAGTAGCTTGATTGAACTTAGGTTATCCGGGCTTGCACTGAGCAGGATGCGTCCCGCAGCTTCACCAAAATATACCTGTGATGCCCTTTGTGGCAGACTAAATTGCAACTTGGCACCAAACTGACTAGAACCGCTAATACAGGATTCCGCAAGAGCTATCAGCAAACCGCCATCTGAAACATCATGGGCACTGTTTACAAGCTCTGCATCGATAAGCTGCAAGATAAGCTGTTGTAGTTGCTTTTCCGTTTGCAGATTAATCTGTGGAGGTATTCCTGCCACAATGCCATGTTCTTGCTTAAGGTATTCAGATCCGCCTATGTTCGCATGCAGGCTGCCAAGCAGCATAATCATATCCCCAGCCTGCTTGAAGCTCTGGGTCATAGCCTTTCTATAGTCATGCATCAAACCAAGCATCCCGATTACCGGCGTGGGGTATATAGCACCACTAGGATTCTCGTTGTAGAATGATACATTACCACCGGTGACAGGGGTTTCAAAAGCCCTGCAAGCATCGCCCATCCCACGGATAGCCTCAGAGAAGAAATAGTATGCCTCCGGTTTATAGGGATTACCAAAGTTCAGGCAGTTAGTAATCGCCAGAGGTTTTGCTCCGCTGCATGCAACGTTACGGGCAGATTCCGCCACCGCAGCCATGGTTCCCATATAGGGATCAAGCGCACAATGCCTGCCGTTACAATCCGTAGCCAGAGCAATCGCCATATCAGTGCCATGAATCCGAACAACGGCAGCATCAGAACCGGGCTCCACCACGCTGCCAATCTGCACCATGTGGTCATACTGGCGATAAACTCTGTGTCTGCTTGCCAGATTGGCACATGATGCCAACTTGAAGAGAACCTTGTTATAGTCATCCGGCTCCGGCAAGCTTTCGGGATCAAAGTTCTTAAGTTTGTCTAGATAAACAGGGCGAATGCTTTCTCTATTGTAAACAGGTGCAGAACCACCCAAAACAAGCGTCTCGGCTGGTATTTCCGCCACTTGTTCCCCGTGGAAGAACACCCGCAGCAGCTTATCATCAGTAACCTTACCAATCACTACCGCATCCAGATCCCACTTGGCAAATACTGCTTTAACCTTTTCTACATTATGGGATTCCACGATCACAAGCATGCGTTCCTGGGATTCGGACAGCATGATCTCGTAAGGACTCATCCCCGTTTCACGCTGTGGCACCAGGGCTACATCAATCTCTATGCCAACTTCGCCCTTGCCTGCCATTTCGGAGCTGGAGCAGGTTAACCCCGCAGCTCCCATATCCTGAATGCCTACCACCAAACCGGCATGGATTACTTCCAGCGTGGCTTCCAACAACAGCTTCTCCAGGAAGGGATCGCCCACCTGAACTGCGGTGCGCCTTTCCTCAGATTCACTACTAAGCTCAATAGAGGCAAACGTAGCTCCATGAATCCCGTCTCTGCCCGTCTTGGCACCTACGATTATTACCGAATTGCCAACCCCGGAGGCAGCAGATTTCGCCATCTGTCCATGCTTCAGCACTCCAACTGCCATGGCATTTACCAGCGGATTGCCTTCATAGCTATCCTCAAAGTATATCTCGCCGCCCACAGTAGGAACACCAAAGCAATTACCATAATCGGCTATGCCGTGCACAACTTCGCTTATCAGGTGCTTCACTTTGGGATTGTCGGGGTTGCCGAAACGCAAGGAATTTAAAGCGGCAATAGGTCTTGCCCCCATGGTGAATATATCTCTCAATATACCGCCCACACCTGTAGCAGCACCGTGGTAAGGCTCCAGCGCAGAGGGGTGATTATGGCTTTCGATTTTAAAAGATATCGCCAAGCCCTGACCAATATCCACCACCCCGGCATTTTCCTCTCCCGCTTTTGTAAGCATGGCAGGACCGTCCTTTGGCAGCGTTTTTAACAGCTTAACCGAGTTCTTGTAGCTGGCATGTTCGCTCCACATCACGCTGAATATCCCCAATTCCACCAGGCTTGGCTCGCGTTTCAGGATGCTTAACATCTGCTGATACTCTTCTGTGCTGATGCCATGTTCAGCAATCAGCGCCGGGCTTATCTTAAAATCATTCATTTACGGTTGTCCACAAGTTTTAGTTTATTGCTTTTTATCATATCCATCAGTCGTTTCAGGCGATCTTCAATTATCATAAAGGTCTTTCGATAGCTTTCCAGATCGCTGCCATAGGGGTCTTTAATATCGCCGGTATCCCCCACTATCTCATTCAGGGTTAAAATCTTATGTGCCATATTGGGGTTTTGTTCACGCAGCCATTCCCGCTGTCTTTCTTCCATGGTTAGCACCAGCCAGCTTGAAGTTATCATCTGGGGAGTAACCTGCTTGGACACATGTTCCTGAGCTTCTGTAATCCCCCGTTCCATAAGCAGTTGCATAGAGCTAAGCGAGATGTTGTGTCCCCCGTCAATCAAACCGCAGGAATCCGTCGCCAAGGGCATGTTATCATTCAGTATCATCATTCTGAACAGCTTTTCTGCGATGGGACTGCGGCATATGTTAGCCGTGCATACAAACATCACCATAGGCAGCTTGAAGGATTGCTTCACCTCGTAGAAAGGCACAGAACCCTCACGCAAGCACTTCAATTCATCACTATGACTGGTGCTTTTCGCTTCGTTGGTTCTTACATATTCCACGATGGTGGAGTATTCCGTACCACTTTTTATTTCTCTGGTGGGTGGCAGCATGGCAATATCGAACCAAGAGCTGTAATTGCGCTCAATCCGGTTAAAATCTTCTTCCGGCGGTAAGCCTGATACATTCACACTGGTGCTGATCAGAGGTTCTCCCATCAGGCTTATCAATGCCCTAAGAGCAGTATCTCCGGGGACCCGGAAAGCTACCTTACCATCCAAAGCAATCTCCTGAAACTTAGGATCATCATAGCTAAACACCACCGTCAGGTTTCCAGGCCAATACTGCTCTAATAAAGGCTTTAAGGCAGATGGTATCTTATTGGCATCCAATACAGATATGTCCGGTAACAAAGCAATGTAGCCATGCTTATCAGGGCGTTGTTTCAGGTGGTTGATGCGTGCTATTGCCTCCGTTGAAGACAGCCTGCAACCTATACCCCACATCGAACCTGTCCAATGCATTATTGTGGCGTCGTTTAGCGGGTTCTTGGCTAGCAGCTTTTCCAGCTTGTGGATTCCGGGATCGCGCAGTATCTGCACAGTAATCTCCTTACTCTAAATAGGGGACTGGGTTTATTGCTTTGCCATCTTTACGCAGCTCAAAATGAAGCGATGCCTGGCTGGCAGAGCCTGACATACCGCTTTTGGCGATAGTTTGTCCTCGTTTCACTTTTGCGCCTTTAGAAACAGATAGCTCGCTGTTATAAGCATATAAGGTAAAAAAGCCGTTTTTATGGTCTATAATAATCAATTTGCCTTGTCCGCCGTATCTGTCCGAGAATATCACTTCCCCATCATCTGCGGCAACCACCTTTGTGCCTTCCGCCACAGCGATATCTATGCCGTTATTTACCACGCTGGTGCCATAGCTTTTTGTTTCCTGACCGAAACTGCGGATGATCTTACCCCTAAGCGGCCAAGCAATCTTCTTTCCGGTAAACTGATAAGAAGAAGGGGTTTCGCCTTTCTTTGCCATTAGCTGGCTAACCAAACCTTCTAACGAGGCACTGTCTTTCTTTAGCTTTTCTACCTGTGCCTGAAGGTTTTTTTGCTCTTTGGTAAGCTGTTTGGTTTGCGTGGCAAGGTTTTTTATCTTTTTGTCATACTGCACGTTTTTGGTGCTTTCTTCTTTCACGCCTCGGGTAACCTTCACTGCTTCATTCTGATGCAATTCCTGCTCGAAGGTAAGAGACACCCGGTAACCGGACAGGATATCTATCTTCTGTTTGCTGCCCTCAATCATGCTTTTTAAGTATCGATGATCCCGATGCTTAATCCCCTGCTGTTTGTATGATCTATCCACTCTCAGCAGCATGTCAAGCTCTGCATTCTGAGCACGGTGCATGGCACTTAATCCGCTTTCCGCATCTTGCAGCCTCTGTTGCACCGAACGCAAGGAATCCCTGATCACCATTTCTTCTTTTTTTAATTTTTTAAGATTTTCTTCCGTCCTGCGTTTTAGTGATGAGGTGCGTTGTATCTCGCCTTCAGCCTGCTTTTTTTTGGTTTCTGCCTGTTTCACTTTCTGCTGGGTGGTCTCCAATTGTTTTTGCACCTCTCTTAGCTGGCGCATTTTTTCGTCCAGTTCATCGGCAATACTTAGTGTCCAAAGCAAACACAGCATTAGAATGAGTATATATCTAGGCATAATAATCTCCAAAGTCCGGGTATTTTGCAACTTTTTATCAGGGTGCGATGATGTCAATGCAATTTTCCGCATTCCGATTTTCCAGCCGTTTCAGGCACCTTCCTTACTTGCACACCTCTATCAAACCTCACCTTGACCTCACAAAGAGAGGTGTAAGTGAGGTTTGCTAGTAGTTAACTACTTGGAAACGTGCTGGTATAGCCCTATCATTGCCCACCCATTGCCCTCTTTGTGGGCGATGGGTGGGCAATGATAGGACAATGAATGTTGGGATTTCATCCGCACTAAATGCGCTTGGCAATTTGTTATTGACAAAAAAAAGCCCGCTTAAAACCCTGTAAATCGAACGTGATTCATTATAGCAGTCCCAATGTGCTTAAGTTAAATAAACTCATAAGAGGTAAGAAATATGCACAATATCGGCTCCTACGACGAAAGACTGAAGAACTTTTCCTGGAAAATATCGGAGGACGAACTCGGTTACAAACCTGGGGACGTAATCAATATCGGATGGTATTGCTCCGACCGCATATGTAACATGGGCAAGGGCGAAAAACTGGCGTTAAAATGGGAAGGTCTGGGCGGCAAAGCCAAGAACTATACCTATAATGATATCCGCCAACTAAGCAACACCATCGCTGCCTTCCTTCAAAATCTCGGCATCAAGCCCGAAGAACGCGTCTGCCTCTTTCTGGACAGAGTGCCGGAGCTGTATATCGGCTTTATAGGTATCCTCAAATCGGGTGCCATAGCCCAACCGCTGTTCTCCGCTTTTGGTGAAGATTCTCTGCATGTGCGCATGGAGAATGCAGGCAGCACCGCCATTATCACCCAGAAAAAGCATCTGGGCAAAGTGCGTAAGATAGCAGCTACGCTTCCCAACCTGAAGCACATTATTATCGTGGATGACAACGGCAAAAACCTGCTTCAGGATAAGGAAGTTATCTTCAATATGGACGAAGCCGAAAGGGTTGATGTATTCGAATCCTATCCCACTAAAGCTGAATCACCTTCCGTATTACACTATACTTCCGGTACCACAGGTATGCCAAAAGGCGTTAAGCACGTTCACTATTCCCTCATCTCCCAATACCTTAGCAGCAAATGGGTGCTGGACTTGCAGGACGATGACATTTATTGGTGCACCGCCGATCCGGGCTGGGTGACCGGCACTTCTTACGGCATCATTGGTGCCTGGGCATGCGGCGTAACCCAATGCGTGAACGATATCGGCTTCTCTGCCGATGCCTGGTACGGCTTTATTCAGAAACACAAAATAACCGTTTGGTACTCCGCTCCCACCGCCATCCGTTCTCTGATGAAAGCCGGCGAAGACGTGATAAAGAACTATGACCTTAGCTCCCTTAGGCATCTTGCCAGCGTAGGCGAACCGCTTAACGCAGAAGCAGTTATCTGGGGTGAGAAAGTGTTTGGCTTGCCTTTCCACGATTCCTACTGGCAAACCGAAACAGGAAGCATAATGATCTCCAACTACCCGGGCATGAAAATCAAACCGGGGAGCATGGGTAAACCCTTCCCCGGCATTACCGCCACTATTCTTGATCCCGATACCTACGAACCCGTTCCCACCGGAAAGGCAGGCTTGATAGGCATCAGACCTGGCTGGCCCAGCATGATGCGCATGTATTGGAACAATCAGGAGATATACGATGCCAAGTTTAAGAACGGCTGGTATATCCCCGGCGACCGCTCCTATATAGACGGCGACGGCTATTACTGGTTCATCGGGCGCGATGATGATATCATCAACACCGGCGGGCATCTGGTAAGCCCCTTCGAGGTGGAATCCGCCCTGATAGAGCATCCTTCCGTAGCCGAATCCGCCGTAGTAGCAAAGCCGGACTTTGTAAACATGGAAGTGGTGAAAGCCTTTGTATGCCTTAAACCAGGCTTTGTTGCAAGTCCCGAGCTTGATCTGGAGATAATGAACTTCATCCGCAAACGTCTCTCCCCTCTTGCCATGCCACAGGAGATTGAGTTCGTTCCCAGCCTGCCCAAAACCCGCAGCGGTAAAATCATGCGCCGTATCCTCAAAGCCCAGGAATGGGGCGAGGAAATTGGCGATACATCCTCACTTGAAGACGATTAGAAGAATAACACATAAAGGAGCCCTAACATGGAAGAAATTCGCGAAGTAGTCCTCGAATACGTAAAGAACGAGTATATGGAAGATCAGGATGATGAACTGACCTATGACACCGCCCTTATTTCAGGCGGGTTTGTGGATTCGTTCTCTATGGTATCCCTTAAACGTTTCTTAGAGACCAAATACAAGATATCACTGCCCGATAACCGTGCCACTCCGGAAGCCTTTGATACCGTAAACAAGATCACCGCTCTGGTTCAGGAATTCTTAGGGTAAGAGGTTAGAAATGGCTTATAGTGACAAAATCCGCGGGATATATGACTCTCAGCTGCAAACCCTTAAAGATGCCGGTATCTTCAAGATAGAGCGTTACATCCATTCTGTTCAGGATGCTGAGATTGAGGTGGAATTCCCTCCCGGCGCACCGCTTAAGAAGGTGATAAACGTCTGTGCCAATAACTACCTTGGCTTATCCAGCCATCCTGATGTGGTGAAAGCCGCTCATGCCGGCTTGGATGCCCGTGGTTATGGTATGTCCTCGGTACGCTTCATTTGCGGCACGCAGGACATCCACAAGATACTTGAGAAAAAGGTAACCGAGTTCCTCGGCACTGAAGATACCATCCTCTTCCCCTCGTGCATGGATGCCAATGCCGGCGTGTTCGAAGCCATCCTTACCGATGAGGACGTGATGATCTCCGACCGATTGGTGCATGCCTCTCTGATCGACGGAATCAGGCTGTGCAAAGCCATGACCGATTCCTTCAAGCACTCGGACATGAAGCACTTGGAAGAAAAGCTTATCCTCCATGCTGATAAACGCGTGAAACTGGTTATTACGGACGGCGTTTACTCCATGGATGGCGACACCGCCAAGCTGGACGAGATGGTTGCCCTCTGCGAGAAGTATGATGCCATGCTGCTTGTGGACGAATCCCATGCCTCCGGCTTTATCGGCAAAACAGGCAGAGGCACTCACGAAAAGTGCGGCGTGATGGGCAAAATTGACCTCATCACCACCACCTTCGGCAAGGGACTCGGCGGTGCTTCCGGCGGTTGCGTTTCCGGTAGAAAGGAACTAGTGGAGCTGTGCCGTCAAAAAGCACGCCCCTATCTGTTCTCCAATACCATTGCCCCGCCAGTGGTGGCAGGTGTGATAAGCGTTTTGGATACTTTATCCAAGACCACGGAACGCCGTGACAAGCTGGAGAAAAACGCCAATTGGTGGCGTAAGAGCTTGCTTGAAGCCGGCTTTATCCTTCAGCCCGGTGATACGCCCATCGTGCCGGTGATGCTTTTTGATGCCAAGCTGAGCCAGGATTTTGCCACCGATCTCTTCAAGGAAGGGGTGTATGCCATCGGCTTCTTCTTCCCTGTTGTACCGCAAGGCAAAGCCAGAATCCGCACCCAGATATCCGCAGCTCACGAAATGCACCACCTGGAAACAGCGCTAGCCGCCTTCATCAAGGTTGGTAAGAAGTACGACATCCTTGGCAAAACCAAGAACGAAATAATGGCTATGTACGGAGCCTAATTTAGGTGACAGGTGTTAGGTGTCAGGTTACAGGGGTAATCCCCGTAACCTTTCACCTCTCACCCCCCTAACACCTAAGACCTAACAACTAACCCCTATTTCACCCAGGGCTTACCGAATGGGATAACCACTCTGCCTGCCAGATCGTTTACTACATTGGCAAACATCATATACATGGCGCATGCGGCGCAGAACATCAGTTCATAGCCGGCTACCACGTTCCACTTGGGATCGCCGAAGTGACCCAGCACCAACAGGAAAAAGCCAAGGAAAAGGGTAAAGAAAGTGATGCTCATGGCAGTATGAATCCGCCACGAAGCTACCCACATCACGAGTGTGTAGATCATCCAGGCAAACAGATACCAGCCCATATCAGTGGTGGAAGTTTTGTATATGTCAAATTGGTTCATTAAGAAGATAAGTGCCAGCCCGATCCAGAAACTGCCATACGCTGTAAAGGCGCAGTAACCGAAGTTGTTGCCCATCTTCTGTTCTTGAAATCCCGCGATCAATTGTGCCAGGCCACCGAAGATAAGCCCCATTACCACCACCGGACCAAGCCCGCACCAGCCCACATTGTGGAACTGAAGGATAAGGGTGGTCATGGAAAAACCTGCCAGCCCCACTACCGCGGGGTTTGCATACTTTCTTTCGCTCATATTAATACTCCTGTCATGTTTGTTCACACACCACTATCCCCATGTTCTTTGTTTAGTGGGAGTTGGTGTGCGACGTTTAGTAAGAACACTTCCTGATTAGCCACAAATCCTGTCAATGATTAATCTGGACGGCTTAGTCTAAAAATGCAGGGCATTCTACTGCGCTACTTCACATAGATCATCTTTTTCACTTGCGAAGTTGCGCCATTTGATACCCTGTATAAGTACACACCGCTGGATAGTTCATGATCTGAGGCATCCTTACCATTCCAGGTGAAGGTGCGCTTACCCGCAGGCAACACTCCTTGGTGCAAAGTGCAGATGTGCCTTCCCCGAAGGTCATATACTGATACTTCATAGATAGATTTGGCATCATTCACATCAATTTCAAAGCTGGTGGAAGTGATGAAGGGATTCGGGTGATTCTGTCCCAAGGAAAAGTTAGCTTGGGGCACTTGGTATTCATCTGACACCCCAGTTGAACTGTTTAGCTTTGCGATATAGATGTCAAACATTCCGCTGCTGGTAAGGGTAGTGGTGTCAAAGGTGGCGGTTCCAAAGGTGGAGGCACCCCCAAAGCTTCCCGTCACATAGCTGTTCCCGTTGCTGTCAGTTGCGATGCTGCTGCCAAAGTCTGAGCTTGATCCCCCCGCTTTCTTTGCCCAAAGATAGTTACCATTTGTATCCAGCTTGGCGATAAAGATGTCAGTTTCTCCGCTGCTGGTAAACGTAGTGCTACCATAAGTGGCGGTGCCATTAAACAATCCACTCACAAAGCTGTTCCCGCTACTGTCGGTGGCGATGCCAAAGACATAGTCATTGCCTATGCCGCCTGCTTGCCTTGCCCACAGGAAATTGCCACTGGTATCCAGCTTGGCGATAAAGACGTCAAAGTTTCCAATATTGCTAAGCGTAGTTGTTCCGAAATATGCAGAGAAAGCAAATGATCCCGACACATAGCAGTTCCCGTTGCTGTCGATTGCGATGCTGCTGCCAAAGTCTGAGCTTGATCCCCCCGCTTTCTTTGCCCAAAGATAGTTACCATTGGTATCCAGCTTGGCGATAAAGGTATCCTCAATTCCACTGCTAATAAGGGTGGTGCTACCAAAGGTGACGGTGCCTGTAAAATCTCCCGTCACATAGCTGTTCCCACTGCTGCTGGCGGTGATGCTCCTGCCTATATCATCGCTTGTCCCTCCGGCTTTTTTTGCCCACAGCCAGTTACCGTTAGTATCCAGCTTGCCGATAAATATATCCCAATCTCCATTGCTGGTAAGGGTGGTCGTTCCAAAGGTGGCGGTTTCGGAAAAATTTCCAGTCACATAGCTGTTTCCGCTGCTGTCGGTATAGATTCCCCAGCCATCATCCCAGTTTGTTCCACCTGCTTGCTTTGCCCACAACCAGTTTCCGTTAGTATCCAGCTTGGCAATAAAGATGTCATAATCTCCACTGCTGGTAAGAGTGGTAGAGCCAAAGGTAGCAGTGCCAAAAAAATATCCTGTCACATAGCTGTTCCTACTGTTGTCGGAGGCGATGCCTATGCCAGAGTCATTGGATGTTCCGCCAGCTTTCTTTGCCCACAGATAGTTACCATTGTTATCCAGCTTGGCGATAAAGATATCATGATCTCCGCTGCTGGATAGGGTGGTGGTGCCAAAGATGGCAGCGCCTTCAAAATTACCCACAACATAGCTGTTCCCGCTGCCGTCCGTGGTGATGCCTCTGCCAGAGTCTGAGCTTGATCCCCCAGCTTGCTTTACCCAAAGCCAATCCGGGGCTTGTGCTGCCAGCCACAAGGCTGTAAGAATGAACATAAAAAGAAATATTACCTTTTTCATGGTGTAACTCCTTATAGGTCTATACCTTGGTGTCTTAAATATATGTTGGTTTCATTGCGGTGTGAGGGCTTTTCAGCACCGCGATTCCCCGTTTACTGAACCGAATATATGATTATTGATTGGCATAATTCTGTCAATGATTATTTAATTCCTGCATGCATCGTCTAGGTTTGACTTTCAACTGAAGCCATCTGATAGCTTTGCGTTTACCGGTTGTTTACACGGCTTCAGGTGAGAGTTAAACCGGGCTAAGCGTTAAGCGTTAGACGAGGGTTCGTTGTTTATCTCAAAAAGTGTCGCGGTGAAGCGGAGAAGTAAGTGATATTGTCGGAAGCGACACTTTTTAAGCCAAACAACTATGCTCCCAGCGCATTTTCTGCAGACAAGATGTCCGCAGCTACCTTGCTTATCTGCTGCTGATTCGAACCGGGGTTCAACGGGGGTTCAACGGGCAAAAGCCCGATGAGCTCATGGTCAGATACCCTGCGACTCTGCTTTGGCAAGGAAGGGAGGTGGGAGAGAAAGTTAGTTTTGGGCAAGTGTTAATCAAGGGAAGGGTGGAGTCGTTTCGTCCTTAAATCTATGCTGCTTAGCACCTTATTATGCGGACGTGAGGATTACGTCTAAGGTAGTGTCGCACGCCGATGGGACATTGGAGATTCCGGGCGGATCGGCGTCCGCCCCTACAATACTATCTGGGCAAGTTCGCCAATGGGGATTGTCTGGGGAATATGGATTCTTATGTAATGATCACTAAGGAACTCGCTTGCGGTGTTTGTGTGGGTTTCTATTACGCCGCGAAGGGTAACTTTATTACTCTCAAGGTATCGGCGGTAGGCGGTCTCTTTTTGGTCACTTATGGCTGTTAGCTGCAGCATACGGGCATGTTTGATGTCTTTGGGGATTTGGTCGGGCATTTTATCCGCGGGCGTGCCTTTACGTTTGGAATAGGTGAACACGTGCAGATAAGCCAGAGGAAGGCTGTTTAGGAATTGGCAGGTTTCATCGTGTTCGGCTTCGCTCTCGCCGGGGAAGCCGGTGATAACATCAAAGCCGATGGCGGCATGGGGAAAGGCGGTAAGGATATTCTGCACCAGGGTTTGCACCAGGGCGGCATCATAGCGGCGACCCATGCGTTTTAGCACGGTATTGCTTCCGGATTGTAGGGGGATATGGAAGTGGGGGCATACTTTGCTGAGGGTTTTAAGCTTAGCTATCAGAGCAGAGGTAAAAAGCTGCGGTTCAATAGAACTAAGGCGGATGAGCTCCAAGCCCTCTATCTCTGCCATCGCGGTAACCACATCGGCAATATCGCGAGTGCCGTCACGATACAAGCCTAAGTTTACTCCACCCAGAACAATCTCTTTGAAGCCGTGTTGCACAAACAGTCTGGCTTGCTCCATCACCTGTTCCATTGTGGCAGAGCGATTGTGCCCACGGGCGTAGGGAACCGCACAGTAAGCGCAGTAGAAATCGCAGCCGTCCTGAATCTTCTGGAATGCGCGGGTGTGCCCCTGCATGTTGGTAACGGGCTGGTAGCAGAATTCCGTGGCTTGCATAATGTCTGTGAAGCTATGGTTGTGAGTGGCAAGCAGCGTGGCGATATTGAGCTTTTGCTGATTATCCACGACGTAATCCACCTCGCCAAGCAGGGCTATCTCATCCTTGCTGCGCTGCGCATAACAGCCGGTAACGATTATCCGGACATTGGGGTTAGCCACCTTTCTTTCCAATGCTTGGCGAATATAGTATCGGCTTTTGTAGTCCGTGCGATTGGTAACGGTGCAGGTATTGATGAGGTAGATGTCGGCTTCGCTGTCCCAATCTACCGGCTCTACAGTGCCCTTGGGGAATTGATCCAGGATAATGGCGGATTCGGCTTGGTTGGTTTTGCAGCCAAGAGTTTTGGTGGCAATACGGGTTTTGGGACGGGTAAGGAATTGGTAAATGCTCGGGGCGTATAGCTGGTGCTCCACAGTAAGGACTTTTGAGGCAATGGCTTCGGGAGTGGGGCACTCCGTAATATCCACTCTGTTCTGAGCGACAATACTGCCATGGTCGTAGAGCGGATCAACTTGGTGCACAGTAGCACCGGAAAGCTTCTCCCCCGCTTTATGAACAGCATTATGCACCGCCGTACCAAACATTCCCCTGCCACCATATTTTGGCAATAGTGCGGGATGGATGTTTAGAATGGGAATGCCAATTGAGGTGATAAACTCGTTTGAAAGCTGCTTCAGGAATCCGGCAAGCGCAATAAGCACAATGCCTTCTGCCTTGCACAAATGCAACACTTCTGCCTCAAAAGCTGGTATATTACGCGCAGAGACAACCACCGATGGGATACCAAGTTCAGTTGCCAGACTGAAAGCAGGGGAATCTGAACGCGTGAACACAGCCAGAGCAATCTCCACCGGAAGCCCATGCATCTGCCAGTAGCCATGCATGGCGGCAAGATTGGAACCGCGGCTGTGTCCGCTGCTTAGGACGGCTATTTTATAGGTGCCAGGTGCAGTTCTTTCCATTGGATGGGATCGACTTCGGAAGGTGCCTGGCTCATCAGGTCTGTAGCTTTAAGGGTTTTGGGGAAGGCGATAACGTCGCGGATGGAATCGGCACCGGTCATGATCATCACCATGCGGTCTAGTCCGGGAGCAATGCCGCCATGAGGCGGAGTACCGTATTTGAGGGCGTCCAGGAAGAAGCCGAAGCGGGCTTTCAGGTCTTCCTCTTCGAAGCCCAGCACCTGGAATATCTTGCGCTGTACATCGTAACGATGGCAACGGATGCTCCCGCTGGAAAGCTCCATGCCGTTGCAAACAAGGTCATAAAGCTGTCCCTGAATCTCGCCGATCTTATCGGGCATGTCCAGATATGGGATGTGCTCTTCCTTGGGCAGGGTAAACATGTGGTGCGCGGGCTCCCAGCGGTTGTTCTCCTCGTCTCGGTTGAATAAAGGAAAGTCGGTTATCCAGCAGAAGTTATAGCTGTTGGCGGGGATAAGGTTTAGCTTGGCTGCAATGTGGTTACGCAGACCAGCCAAAACCTTGCTGACGGTATTGTAGGTATCCGCTGCTATGGCGATGAGGTCGCCTGGTTTGGCATCGCAGGTCTGAATGATAGCTTGTGCTTCCTCAGGGGATAAAAACTTGGAAATGCCTGCTTCCAGCCCTGCTTCCGCCACCTTGGTAAAAGCGATGCCTTTACCGCCCAAATGCTTGGCTACTTCAATCAGCTCATCCTGTTGTTTCCGGCTGAATTCAGCGGCGTTCGGGATGCAAATGGCTTTCACCACTCCCCCGCTTTGCAGTGCACCGCTGAACACCTGAAAGCTGCTATTCGCCACTGTGGTGCTAAGATCGCAAAGCTCTAGAGCAAAACGGGTATCGGGCTTATCGCAGCCGTAGCGGTTCATTGCTTCCGTGTAGGTTAGACGCGGGAAGGGAATGCTAAGCTCAATATCCATAACTTCCTTGAACAGCCGATACATAAGGCGTTCCAGCAAATCAAAGATCTGTTCCTGCGAGGCAAAGCTAAGCTCGATATCGAGCTGGGTAAACTCAGGCTGGCGGTCGGCACGCAGGTCTTCATCCCGGAAGCAGCGGGCAATCTGGTAATAGCGGTCAAAACCAGCTATCATCAGTAGTTGCTTGAACATTTGCGGGCTTTGGGGCAGGGCATAGAACTTACCCGGCTGAATACGGCTGGGGACAAGATA
>CAYSGM010000034.1:0-24211 GCA_964430595.1 uncultured Candidatus Cloacimonas sp. | reverse complement strand
GCTTTCTTTGTTGTGCATATAGCGTTTCAGGATGCCGTTTTCTATTATCACGCAGTCCTCTGCCTTGGTGCCTTCATCATCGATATACACCGGCACCGGGCAGGTTTTGCCGTCCCAGGTGTGGGCAATGTCTATCAAGGTAACGATATCGTTCGCCACAGGCTGGTTCAGATACTCTCCGGCAATAGAGCCGTTGATCACGAAGTCCGCCTCGGTTGTGTGCCCGATTGCTTCATGGGAAAGAATACCGGCAAGCTTCGCATCCAGCACGCATTCAAAGGTGCCACCGCGGGCAAACACAGCGTCCTTTTTGTCCATCAGATCATTGTAAACCTTGTCGATAATGGGGTAGTACTCGGCAGGATCTGAGAAATGGTCTTCAAACTGACCAAAACCACCAAATACATCATAATGGGTAAGCGGTTCGCCGTTGTGATTCACCATCAGCACAATAACCAGGATCGATCTGGGGGTCATGGTATGCATCTCACCACCATCGCTGGTAAGGATATACTTCTCCATTTCGTCCTGCATAAAGGCAATCTGCCGGGTGCTAAGATCCGGATATTTGGCTATGGTGTAATTGTCCAAAGCACTTAAGAAATCAATCTTCTCTGCGGTGGTAACCTGCTTCTTTTTGGTAAAGAACAGGTATTCGCCTTTGGTAGGAGCAGCAGGCAGGATTAGCATGCCTTTATTCACACTCCTAGAGAGCAGACTGGCATTGCTGAGGGCTTTTTTAATCACCTTTTCCATGCTGGACCCACTCATGTCTGCACTGCTGGCAAGCCCCCACACGCCGCCGGTAAAGGTGCGGGACATGATGCCCCCACTGGAGGAGGAGTTGTTGCCCACCAAAGTGCCGTTCAGATAAGCGAGGGATTGGTTGCGGTTTTCTTGTTGTTTCAGCTCTATGTACTCTGCCCCTTTTGGCAGAAACGGGGTTAAGGACATCTTTTTCATACTGACTCCTTACAGGCTTGATATATTGTTAATACGGATATTCAGATAGGATTGTTTCTGTCAAGCGAAAACGCAGTAATGTTGAGCACTCATGCAAAATACAAACAAGTGAGTAATACTCATATACCTTCTTAGGTGATCTTCGTCTAAACAAATCGCCCTTGCTTGAATTACTTATGCATTACGCATGAAATACGGATGGGATGCGTAGTTCATGCGTAATGCTATACTATTTCGAGCAAGCAAAGCCCACTTTGGCTTGTGGAAACTTTTGAACACGGATTAACTAGATACTTTTCCACAGCAACTGCAAGTTAAGCAACTGGCTATAGCTATTACTCGGTAGCATCATAGCCAATTTATACAAGCGTCCGCAATTAGTGTACACCAAGCCCTTTTCTTAGTTTACGGTTAAGAGCATAAGGCGATATCCCAAGCATGACGGCTGCTTTTGCCTGGATGTTGCCTGCTTTTAGCATGGCGGTTTTGATCAGGTGTTTTTCCCAATCCTCTAGGTTTAAGGTGCTGAGGTGGATATCCTTATCTCCATTATTATCAGTGCTTTTTTCAGCTATAACAATATCTTCGGGTTCCAGAACCGCCTTGTTACACAGCAGGATGGAGCGCTGGATAATGTTCTTTAGCTCGCGCACATTGCCGGGGTAGTGGTAATCGTACAGTCTGTCCAGAGCCGCTTTGGAGATCACGCATACATTTGCCCCACGATGCCCGCTGAACAAGGAGATAAAGTAATCCACCAGCATGGGGATATCCTCCATTCGTTCCCTTAAAGGAGGAAGGTTGATCTCCAGAGTGTTGATGCGGTTCAGCAGATCAAAGCGGAAGGTGTTCTGATCCGTAAGCTCGTAAAGGTTCTTGTTGGTGGCAGATATCAGCCGGAAATCCACAGCGATATCCTTGGTGCCGCCCACCCGGTGGATAACGTGTTCTTCCAAAACGCGCAAGAGCTTGGACTGCATGGCTAAGGACATCTCCCCTATCTCATCCAGGAACAGGGTGCCGTGCTGTGCGGCTTCAAAATAGCCGTTCTTACGCTCCATGGAACCGGTGTAAGCGCCTTTCTCGCTACCGAAGAAAGTGCTCTCCACCAAAGAATCGGAAAAGGCAACGCTGTTCACGCTGGTGTAGGGCGCATGCTTGCGGGCAGAGGCGTAGTGGATTATCCGGGCGATAATCTCCTTACCTGTACCGGATTCGCCGGTGATAAGCACAGGAGCGATGTCATTCCCGGCACAGAGCAGGGCTTTGTTCAGCACCTCGCGAATGGCTTTGCTGGTTCCGATCAGCGGTGCTTTTACCAGCTTTGCCAGCTCCACAGAGATGATGGAATGTGTTTTATACAATGCTTCCGAACCCGGTTTGCGGCTTTTACTCTCGTACTGGCTTTTAATGCACTTTATATCAAGATCGAACTTGGCATCTTTTATCTCCGTCTCGCAGGCCTGATACTGTTTGTAATGTGCCAGCGCTTCTGCATAGAGGGAGCTTTCTTCGTAAACCAGGGATAACTGCCTGTGGCACTGCATGATCTCTGATTTTAAGTTCAATTGGGTGGCTTTATGCAGGGCGTTTGAAAGGCATTCTACAGCTTGCTGAGTATCCTTAAGCTGGTGATATACGGTTCCCAAGCCCAAATCTGCCACCACCTCCTGAATTTGGTTTCCGGTTTGGGCAATTTGCTCCATGCTCTTTTGGTAATGAACCACTGCCTCTTGCAGATTACCCTGTGCAGCTTTTATTCTGCCCAGGTTCAATAGAGCTCCGCTAACAGCTTGCAGGTTACGATGTTCGTTAAAGCTGGCTATCACTTCCTTTAGGTTGCTTTCTGCCTGGGGAAGATTCCCTAAGTTTATGTAGCAGTTTGCCGTATTCATCAGAGAGGAATAATACAGCTCGGGATTGTCTTTCTTTAAGCTATCGTTGGCGAATTTGGAGAAGTACTTCAGGCTTTCCTGATAATCTCCCAGCTTACCGTAGGCGGTTCCAAGATTGGAACAGACAGTCATATACTCGTCGGTGCTTTCGTCGCTTAAATGTTTCAGTGCTTCCAGGAAGTACTTTATTGCAGCCTTGAAGTTACTTGTGGCGGCATTAACTCTGCCAAAGCCGCAATACGCCAGGCTTTTGATGCGGTCTGAATTCACCTGCATCCCGAAGTTTAATCCCTTTTCATAGTAATCTTCCGCATGGGCAAAATCACCCATGGATTCATAAATAAAGCCTACATTGCTGTATCTCCCCGGGAGGATCTGACTGTTATCGCTTTCTTCCACTATGCAGAGGCTCTTTTTGCCGTACTCCAGGGCTTGGGAGTGGTTACTCTGGCACCAGAACATAAAGCTAAGATCAGCATAGATTTGTGCCAATGAGTCCGATTCAACCAGGTGCTGACGGTAGCTCCCGAAGCTGGCATAAACCTCTTTGAACCTGGTGGGACCTGCATAAAAGCGAATGGCTTGGAAAACTATAAAGAACACTTCGGTAAGATGCACTCGTAAAGACTGGGGAGGATGAGGATCGAAATCCAAGTATTCCTGAAACGCAGTGATGGCTTCATAGAAAGTGGAGATCAGTAATGGATCTCGATTCTGATATTGGAGGGAGAGAATCTCGGCATAAACTGAGAGTTTATCAAACTTACCGGCTTTCTTTAGCTTCTTTTCAAGTTCCTTGCATGGTTCCACTGAATACTCCTTGCGATATCACAATTCATTGCGCGCACCTTTGCGATTGTGCAAGGCTTTGTCAAGAAGTTTCTCAAAAAGCTCCATTATAGCAACAGGATGAATTGCTTAACTCTATGTAAAGCCATAGCTTGGGTTTTGGTGTGAACTAAGTATTCGGTGTGGCACAGGGCTTGCTCTATAAAGGGGAAATATGGGAGTCTTGATGAAGAAAAGCAAAATCATCAGCATTAGTGAAATTGAAACAACAGAAATACCCAATAAAGGGTATAACTATGGCTTTACCGTGCAGTATGAAAGCGGAAAGATCCGCAATATCATGCTCATGTCACTAAGCGCAGATGATGTTACTATAAAGCATACTCTAAACGAGCAACGTAATAGCTTACAACATAAATCACCAAAGAGGAGAACACCATGAAACAAATCAGGTATGGAGCCTTATCATTTGCGAACCCCAAATTACTTTTCATGCTTATCCTATTCGCCGTAGCTGTGAGCGGGATGTGGGCACAAACTGCAGTAGCACCAGCCTTGGGAGATGGCTCTGAAGCAAATCCATATCAGATCGCCACTCTGCAAAACCTGTATTGGATTACTCAGAATGACTGGGCACTTAACCAGAATTATATCCAAACTGCTGATATCGATGCCTGGGAATGCAGAAACTGGACTCCCGATATCTATGGGACTATAGGCTGGCCCGGCATCGGCAGTGGTAACAGAAATAGAAGCTTCTACGGAGTATATGACGGGCAGGGGCATGTAGTGGATAACATCTACATTAGAAATACGCCTTATGGCGCTGGACTCTTCGGTTTAACGAGCGATTTAAGCGTAGGCGCACCTGGACCAGTAACAATTAGAAACCTTGGAGTTACCAACGTCGATATTGTGGGAACAAATTATGTGGGAGCCTTGGTGGGAAAAGGAGATTATTGTAACATAATCAATTGCTGGTCTACAGGGACAATATCCACTGTCCCAAGCCAAACATATCCGCCTTGGCAAAACCCTTTAACCTACAAAGACTATGTGGGAGGGTTAGCTGGTTACCGAGTCGGATATGGCTCTATAAGCAATAGTTACAGCACATGTAATGTAACAAACGGAAGCCCAACGGACGGCGGTAACTACACCGGCGGTCTGGTGGGCTTCTGCGGAAGCATTTATAATAGCTACGCCACGGGGAATGTTACCGGGAAAAATATCGTTGGTGGATTGGTAGGAGAGGTATTCCGTGAAATGAATGGTTGCTATGCTACTGGCAACGTGAATGGAAATGATCATATTGGCGGATTGAGCGGCAATGTAAATTGTGGAAATGGGATAAATAATTGCTACGCAACAGGAAATGTGACTGGAAATGCACATGTGGGCGGCTTAGCAAGTGAAATCATGTTTACAGACGCCAACAGATGCTACAGCACAGGAGTTGTTACCGGAACTAGCAGATACGGAGGTTTGGTCGGATGGATCAATCCGGATTATTTAAACTGGACTCACACCTACAACTGTTTCTGGGATGTGGAAAGCTCCGGCATGCCTACCAGCGCAGCAGGAACAGGGAAGACCACTGCACAGATGAAAACCATGTCCACCTTCACATCAGCCACCTGGGGCTTTTTGGGCTACAATGGCACTTCCTGGGGATTGAACCCTGCGCATAATGAGGGCTATCCCTTCCTTGCAATCCAGGCTATTGACCAACCTTGCTCCGTAACTACGCAAACCTTGGTCGGCATCGGCAGTACCACTGCTACCGGACGCGGGACAGTTACCAACTTCGGACGCCCAGCCATCAGCCAACGTGGGTTCTGCTGGAGCACATCTCCCGAGCCTGACCTCAGCGACAGTTTCTGTGAGATAGGCGGAACCGGAGCTTTAGGGGCATTCACCGCCACGCTTTCACCCCTATTGCCTTACACCACTTATTACGTTAAGGCTTATGCCACCAACTCAGGCTTTACCGCTTATGGAGATCAGACTATGTTTACCACTGCTCCTCAGCTTGCCACCCTCTCCACCGGGGCTGCTACATCCATAACTACCACATCTGCTACGCTATCCGGCATTGTAAGTGATCTTGGGATGCCAACCCCATCCCAACACGGTATCTGCTGGAGTACCACACCCAACCCCACCATAGCCAGTTTTAAGACAGAGCTCGGTGCATTATCTGCTGCAGGGGAGTTCACTTCTAATGCATCCGGGCTCTCTATCTACACGAACTATTACTACAAAGCTTATGCCACTAATCTGGCAGGAACAGCCTATGGAACCCAAGCAGAGTTCACCACTCTGCCCACACCTACTACGGTTACTACACAGGCTGTTAGCAGCATTCAGGCTACCCATGCCGTGGGCAACGGCAACATTACCGTGATAGGCATTCCCAATCCTTATGAATATGGCGTTTGCTGGAGTACAACACAAAGCCCGACCATTGAAAACAGCAGGTCTATTTTGTACAATGCCACTCAAACAGGAGCTTTTAGTACGGCCATAACCGGCTTGCAACCTCAAACCCAATACTATGTAAGAGCTTATGCGAAAACTGCTGCAGAAACCAGCTACGGTAGCCAGGTTAATTTCACTGCCGCAACTCTTGATGGAACAGGAACACGGGAAGATCCCTACCTGATAGGAACTTTGGCTGATTTGGCTTACATCCAAAACAACAGTTTCTGGAACCAACCCAAGTTTTTCCTCCAGACAGCAGACATAGATGCCACACCTACTGCTACCTGGAATGGAGGAACGGGATGGATGCCGATATGGTACTTCTGTGGTAACTACAATGGGCAAAACTACTCCATCTCGAATCTGTATATAAACAGAGCTGAATCAAGCTATCAAGCTCTGTGGGGCGATACCAGAAATAACGCTGTGATTAGGAATCTTAGGCTTATCGCGGCAAACATCACCGGCGGCACATATGTAGCTCCACTTGTTGCTTATGGTAATTCCACCACCATCAGTAATTGCTCCAGTTCCGGGACGATCAACGGTTATGATAGTGCGGGTGGAATTGCAGGCACGAGCCATACAAACAACATTAGCTATTGCAATAGTTCCTGCACCATCACCGGCCGTTCAGGCGGATGGTCAGCAGGCGGAATAAGCGGTTACGGGTATTTAACCCAAATCAACAACTGTTACTTCACAGGCACTTTAGCCGGAGACACTAAAGTTGGCGGGATCGCCGGATACTACATCGAATCCTCCATAACTAATTGTTACAGCGCAGCTTC
Organism: uncultured Candidatus Cloacimonas sp.; assembly: GCA_964430595.1. Lineage (GTDB taxonomy): Bacteria > Cloacimonadota > Cloacimonadia > Cloacimonadales > Cloacimonadaceae > Cloacimonas. The sequence continues at coordinate 17,289 of CAYSGM010000034.1, read as the reverse complement.
TGTAACCGCAGTCAGCCAAGGTGGCGGGCTGGTAGGCAGCAAGTACACTTCCAGTATCACGAATAGCTTCTGGGATTTGGACACCTCAAACCAAAGCACCAGCCAGGGCGGAACCGGAAAGCACACTTATGAAATGCAAACTAAAACCACCTATCTTAACACGGGCTGGGATTTCAAAGCAGAATCCGCCAACGGCACCGCCGAAATCTGGAACATCGGCAACAGTAGGAACGGCGGTTACCCCTATCTGAATTGGCAGTATAGCTCCGATCCTGCCGATAATCCTGCTGCTCTTTCCACTGCTGCTGCAGGCAATGTTAACCACAGTTCAGCCACTGCCAATGGTACTGTGTGGTACATTGGTAACGCTATCCAGCATGGCTTCTGCTGGAATACCACGGGCAATCCCACAATCAGTGACCCCAAAACTACCCGCGGAGCATTGTCCTTAGGCACGTTTTCTTCACCCATCAACGGGCTTACCCAGTTAACCACCTACTATCTGAGAGCATACTCCACCACAGCTTTAGGAACCACTTACGGTAATCAAATCAGCTTCAACACTCCCGAACGTACCCTTGAAGTTAGCACTCAGGCTTGTACAGATATTACCCCCACCTCTGCAAGCGGACAAGCTACCATAGTAACCTTGGGGAATTCCTTAACCACACAGCATGGACACTGCTGGAGCACTGTATCCCCACCAACCATCCTGAATAGCAAGACGGAACTCGGCTCCACAGAAACGCTTGGTAGCTTCACTTCCAATCTCACGGAGCTGTCAGCTTACACCCGCTACTATGTTCGCGCCTATGCAGTTAACAGTCAGGATACCTACTACGGAGAAATCGTGGAATTCACTACAGATTCGGTGTCGCCCGTGGTTTCTATTGTCTCCGTTACAGATGTTATCGATGTATCCTCTACAGCAACCGGAACTTTGGATATATTGGGAGCACCGGACCCCGTTCAACACGGCTTTTGCTGGAACACTTCGGGCAACCCCACTATTGCAGACGCAAAAATAGAGCTTGGTACCCCCACCGCAACCGGAGCTTATAGCTCAGAGCTATCAGGCTTAATGCCCTACACACATTACTATGTAAAAGCTTATGCCACCACCACATTAGAAACCGTGTACTCCGCCACGGAGTTAGATTTTGTAACCGAACCCGGTTTAGCTACGGTCAACACTCTGCCAACCAGCAATATCGGCACCTATTCCGCAACCGCAAATGCATCTATTACGGCTCTCGGTGCACCTAATCCTACACAGCACGGCTTTTGCTGGAGCACATCCCCTGATCCTATGATAGGCAGGGCAACTTCTGGAGAAGTATTTATCTGTGAGCTTGGCACAGTAACAGAACCCGGAGCCTTTAGCTACGAGGTAACAAACCTCTCTTCCTTTACCACATACTACATCCGGGCTTATGCCACCAATCCGGCTGGAACTTCTTATGGAGATGTTCTCAGCTTCAGAACCTTGCCAGTTCCCGCAGTAGTAACCACGGGAGAGGCATCTGAGCTTACTGCAAATACCGCAATCGTGCATGGCATAATAGAAGATCTCGGCTCACCCACTCCCGATCAGCACGGCTTTTGCTGGAGCACAACGGAGCAGCCCTCCCTAAGTGATTCCATAACCGAGCTTGGTGCAGTTACCGAAACAGGAGCTTTCTCTTCTAACCTCACAGGGCTTGCTTCCTCCACCACCTATTATGTGAAAGCCTATGCAAGCACCGCAGGAACTACCGTTTATGGCAACCAAATGCAGTTTGCCACTACTCCTCTGCCCACGCAGGCAACACTTAGCACTCAGGCGGTTACCGCTATCAGCGGTGCATCTGCCACAGCAAACGGAACTATTACCAGCCTGGGCTATCCCAATCCCACTGAATACGGCTTCTGCTGGAGCACTAACCACAGCCCCACCATCGCTAATAGCACGGCGCATCTCAGTGACGCTACTCAAACTGGTAGCTACAGTGTTGTCTTAAATGGGCTTAGCCCTGCCACCTCCTATTTCCTTCGGGCGTATGCAAGCAACACCTCGGGAACCGCCTACGGCAACGAAGTAAGCTTCACCACTGCCGTATTCATCGGCTTAGGAACGCTAGAGAACCCATATCAAATCAGGTCTCTATCCGATCTCCAGATACTTAGCAGTGATGATAGCTATTCCCCCATCTACAGCAATAAACACTTTATCCAAACTGCCGATATTAATGCGGCATCAAGCAGCTCCTGGAATAGTAACACCGGCTTTAAGCCAATCTGCGATTATTACTACTCACCTTTTTCCGGTTCCTACAATGGACAAAACCACACTATCGATGGTCTAACCATTTCCAGAAGCGGTTCTGTATGGCAAGGGATGTTTGGTTTCACCAGCGGTGCCAACATCAGTAATTTGAATCTTACCAATGTCTCTATCACCAGTGGCGGGAATTGCGGAGGTGTTATTGGGCGTGCTGAAGGAGGCACCATCAATTACTGCAAAGTAACCGGTTCCATCAGCGGAGGTCAGAGCACCGCTGGAATAGCAGGCTTGACCTATGGAACTGCCATAAACTACTGTGTAAATAAAAGTAGCATAAGCGGTAACGGCAATACTGGTGGTCTGGTAGGGAGCTGTTATGACAATTCTCAAATCAAGTTCTGCTATAACGAAGGTGCCGTTGTTAGTGCCGGTAGTTACAGCGGTGGGCTTATTGGTTACCTTACCAATTCCAACATCCAGAACTGCTATAACCGCGGCAGCATCCAGGGCGGGGCAGAGACAGGCGGTCTGGTGGGACGCTTTCAGCAATCCTACATTATTTATTGCTACAGCACCGGCTTGGTAAGTGGTTCTTCCTGCGGAGGTCTGCTTGGCTTATACTACTATGACGATTTTAAAAACTGCTATTGGGATACCACAACCTCCATGCAAACCGCCAGCAATTCTGGAAGCATGACCTATGGAATCAGCAATGTAGCGGGTTTTAGTACTTCTCTGATGAAGCAACAGTCCAGCTATTTGAATTGGGATTTCTCCAGCATTTGGGGCATCACCCCCGGAATAAACAACGGCTATCCCTACCTGCTAAACCAATACGAATTGCTGTCTCTGGATAGCCCTGTTCCTGCCATCAGTTTCAATGCTGCGGCTAATACTGTGGGGATTACCTGGAATGCAGTAGCCTCGGCGGGTTCATACAGAATCTATGCATCAGAAACCCCCGATGCGCCCTTCCCAAGTAACTGGACGCAAGTAGCAGTGGTATCTGCCATCCAGGATAGATCATACACCCCGTTATCCGGTAGCACCCGCATGTTCTATCGCATTGTGGCTTCCACGGAAGCCCCATGATAATCTAAAGCAATATAACACAAGTGATGTGCCGGTTAGTTTAAGTGCTTGCCGGCACATCTTTTTTCACTTGCAATACATGAGGCTCAATAATGTTAACCTAAGCTTCTCTACTTCTTCCGGGTCACAATTACTACGGATAAACCCATAAAACCGATACCTGAGAGCAAGAGGATCATCACCATCAGAAGCGGAGAACACTGATAGTCGCCCCAGAAAACCCGTGAACCAAAGAACTTTTCAAATCCTGTTATCGCGCTTTGAGGCGCACCGGCAAACATTTGGCTTATAGGTTCTTGCATAAATACTTGTCTCGTAAGCGCTACTCCATAAGTTGCCGGAATCAGCTTGGTAAAAGACTGTATGGATTCGGACAGCACTCCGATAGGCACATAAATCCCCGTGACGAAACCAAGCACAGTGCCCATGATGGTGGAAAAGGTCTGAAACGCCCCCTCGGTTTTCATCAAGGCAACCGCACAGAAGATAATACTGGTGCTGGAGAATACATTCAGGATTATCAGCCCCAATACTTGCAGCATTCCCAGCATGGAAAGCAATTCACCGCCATTAAGCTTAATATACGCTTCTCCCACGATAAAGGTGAAGATGGTAAGCACTGAGCCGATTATCCAGGCTGCCACCAGATACCCCGATACGATTGTGCCACGGCTTACCGGGGCGATCAGAAAGCTTCTCAGCCGGTTACCTGTTTTATCCGTTATCATCAGTCCCAAAACCCCAAGTGATACAGTGATAGAGTTTACCACAATAATCCCCGCCATCAGCCAGCTATCCACCAGCCAGGAGGCAAACTTCGCAGTGCCCCCTTCCTGTGCAATGGAATTCACCATGTTGTTCCTGAGGAACAGAGCATAAAGCATGATGATGATAAGAGCGGAGAGAAAGGAAAAGAAGACGCTAAGACGGTCGCGCAGGTATAGTTTTATGTTACGTGCCACCAGAATTACCAAAGTATGCATTTTCGTTTCTCCTTTACTCACCATCACGGATGGCATGTCCGGTAATGTTGATAAACAGGGCATCCATACTGCTGCGCAGCACTTCGAAGGCAAGGAACTGCCCCTCCAATTCCTTTAAAAGAGCAAAAGCTTCCAGGCTGTTTTTCACATCTATGTGCAGCATATCCACGCTTTTTACGGGAGTGTAGCCCTTCTGCTGCAATAGCCCAAACATCGCATCAATATCCTTGGGGATAAGGTTCAGCGTATCACTGGAATACTTGGCTTTCAGGTTGTTAGGCGTGTCGTAAGCCACAATCTTGCCAAAATCAATAATCGCCACCATATCCGCATTGGCAGCTTCTTCCATGTAATGGGTGGTAAGGAATACGGTCATCTTCAGCTCGCGTTGCAGCTTTTGGATGGTTTCCCACACGCTGATGCGGGTTTGGGGGTCAAGCCCGGTGGTCGGCTCGTCCAGAATCAGAATCTTAGGATCGCTCATCAAAGCTCTGGCAATTTCCACCCGGCGTTTTTGCCCGCCGGAGAGCTTTCCAAAGCGTCGCTTTAGGATGTCGCCGATGCCCATTAGCTCCGCCACAGTCTTAAGCCTATCAGCGGCTTCCAGCTTGCTCTTGCCATACATCCCTGCCCGTAGGACAAGGTTTTCGCGAACAGTAAGCAGATCATCCAATATGTTCTCCTGGAACACGCTGCAAATAACTTCTCTTATCTGTCTATCCTGCTTTCCCAGTTCATATCCCGCAACCCTCACCTCTCCGGCATTTCTGGAAAGCAGCGTGCTGATGATGTTGATGGTGGTGGATTTCCCTGCTCCGTTGGGACCCAAAAAGGCAAAAAGACTGCCCTCTTCCACCGCAAAGCTGATGCCATCCACCGCGGTGATCTCACCGTAGTTCTTCATAAGGTCTTTTACAACTATGATTTCGTTCATAATCCCCGCTTTTCATTATCGGTAGCGAAATTCGTTTACATAAAGTTCAGAGCAACAATCCATAAGCTCATTAAAAACTAATACACAGACGTGTATGCAATTGTCAAGTGAGAATGTTTGAAACTCAAGTTTAAGCTTGATCTCTAATCTGCCACCTGTAACCTAACTCTCTAACATCCGGTTTATCTCAGCTACGGAAGTAACATCAATGCCCTTCACCGTATATGTTTCCTCACCATTGTAAACCAGCATCGTCTTACTGAAATCAGCATTAGTTCTTTGTGCCGAACTGAGTCCACTCAACCAGGATTGATGCAGGGTTGTCCCAGATTTTATCTCCATAACTGTTTGATTTACTCCATGATCGATAATTAAATCCAGCTCTAAACCTGTCCTTTCTTTCAGGAAATATAAACCCGGGTTCATGCCTTTGTTTTGGTAATGTTTTATCACTTCCGAAACCACAAAAGCCTCAAATATCTCTCCCCGCAGCGGGTGGTTGGCAAGGGTTCCCGCATCCCGAATACCCAGGAGGTGGCAAATCAATCCGGTATCGATGAAATATATCTTAGGGCTTTTTACAATGCGCTTTTTCCAGTTTTTATACCATGGTCTTAGGTAGTAAATCATGCTGCTTGTCTCCAAAAGAGATAGCCATTGGGTGATCGTTTTCACATCCACACCAGTATCTGCGGCAAGCTTATTTTTATTAAGCTCACAGCCGGTTCGTCCTGCCAGCAAACCTAAAAAAATCCTGAATTGGGATAAGTCCTTCACCAATGCCAAAGACCTGATATCGCGCTCCAGATATGTACCTATGTACGAGTTGTAGAAGGCGTATGTATCCACCTGGGAGTTTAGCAAAGCGGGGTAAAACCCTCGCTGTATGGCGCTGAACACATCTACTTTGCTGCCTTCGTACATTTCTTGAAGTGAAAGGGGAAGCAGCTTAAGCAAAGCCGTCCGTCCTGCCAAAGATTGGCTTAGATGAGGCATAAACTCAAATTGGTTACTGCCTGTTAACACAAATTGCCCGGGCATCTGGGTCTCGTCCACGATTATCTTTATGCGGGAAAGGATGTCCGGCATATTCTGAAACTCATCAATAAAATACTTACCTGATACTTGTGACAGTAAACTGTTTGGATCTTGCTTCCAGCGCAATTGAAGCTCAGGATCATCCATATCAAACACAGTGTGCGATGGGAAACACATCTTTGCCAGAACGGTTTTCCCCGCTTGTCGCGGACCGGTAATGGTAATTACTCTAAAAGCCCTTGCCAGGCTCAGTACTGTGTCGCTAATAGTTCTCTTTACAAGCATATACACCTCTGTCCAGCCAAATCAGGGAGCTCACTCCCTTATTTGGCCAATATTCAAGTAAGTGATTTGTTGTCAAGTAGAAACTGTGCCTCACTACCACCTGCAACCTGGCACATACCTAACCCCGCTACATCTTCACTTCATCACCTCGTCACTTATTCACCCCTTAAACCCACCACTCGTCACACCGAGGCGATTCCCTCGTGAATCCCTCGTCCCACCTCGGAATCACAAGGGGTTTACGAGGGCATCACGAGTCGTTAAAGACAGGGAGCAAAGATTAAAAGCTAAGGACGTGTAACCGAACGAAAGCCATTGGTGGCGAAGTAGCACATGTTTTAACAGGTTACAAACCCGCTTTTACAACAGCTTCCAAAACTATGTTACACGCCATCTTGTCTCTTTTCCACTTCTACTCTTTTATATTAATCTCTCTTTTTTTCTCAAGCCTTTCTCTGCTTTTCCTCTATGTTAAAAAGCAATCAACACATTTGTCTCCCGTTTTAACTAAAAAAAGCCCTCCTAACACCTTCTTAACCCCAGTATCCACCCTATAACCCACCCATAACCGCTACGGGAGAGCTACCGGAAGCTTATGGCAGATAAATGGGTCATGTTTATGTGAGGAAGAAGGGAGAAGGCACATGTAAACTAACACCCAACACCTGGCCATGGCACCAGCAAACATTATCCTGACACCATGTTGTAATCAATTTGTTAGAATAACTATTCACCAATACTCTCAATCAGCATGATACTAAATCAAGTCTTGTAGAAATGTAACTTGACAGAAATTGCATTTCTACGACTTTAGTAAAAGTAATTAAGTATGGCTGTGAAAAATATATCTGTGGTGGTGTAACTGTGTATTTAGCAAAATATTATTGCCGGAATAATTCAATAACTCATTGAGATGAGGACATTTGTTTAGCATGTATAAACTTGGAGATGGATCAATCAATGAAAGAACTACAACTTGTTAGTCTGTATAGAGAATCCGTTGGACACATTGATAGGAAAATCACAGCATATTTCGAGAGTAATAGAAGACACCTTAGCAAGCTTTCTGTATGCAATACTTATCTAGTTGAAAGGGCGTATGAAGAGAATAGACCGTTGTTTATCGGGATTCCCAACAATGACATGATAAATACGATATCGGCTTCACTGATTGCTTTATTATTATCTCGCTTGCTTCCACAAGTACGCCCGTTTAGAGAAGTAAACATTGATAGCAATTACGCTATTTTTGACAGAGAGTGGATCAAACCCTTCCATTTTGACAATCATATGAAACAATACGTAACGATTTATAAAGATTCAAGAGGGAAACACATAACCCCAGTTAATAATCTTGAAAGCTTTCAGAATAAATTCGAGTTGTTAAACATAGGTATTGATTCATATCATAGAGTATCAGATAATCATTATGCACAATACCAACAAATGTATGAAAACCTTGTGCAAGCCGATAGCAAACCCAGCCTAACACATTCAGACGTGGCAATAGTTGTGTGTCAGATTAAGGGGCTTTTAGATGATTTGTTAGTTAACCGTATGTCGAAAGCTTTTCCGTACGCAATCGTAAGAAAGGGGGCGTCAGAAGCGTCTGACTACTCACTTTTCGCTGAACCCCTAATATACTTCTGTTCCGATTACGAGACGGCAGATACATTCATTAAAAATCATAAACAAAACCTGAATTGTAGATATTTGTCCATTTTACACGATAGCAATATTAAACCAAACCTAAGCAGCATATGCCAGAATCTTGTAGATAGTCTGTACACTCAGGTTATATTGATTGGTAGTGAATGTCCTACTTTGCCTGTTTACTTTGCGAGATGGTGTTGGACATGTTACGATATTTCCTATCTGACTGGAAGCCACTTGGTGAGTATAGAACGCCTACCTTGTTCGTGGGATAATGAGTTCAATGATTCTTCCAATTTGGTTTTATCGATTTTAATGGGAAAAAATGGCTGTTATGTTCAGGATGATGTTTTCCGGCCTATATACAGGCTGTTTTGGATGATGCTTAGAAACAAATTTCAAAACGACTTTACACAAGACATTGAAGATGCGTTTATTAGAAGCAAAGAAGCTTTCCGGTGTGAGGGGTATGACGAGGATGATATAGATGAAGAACTCTGCGATCTTCGAGGTGCATTGGAAGTATTTGGGGCTAATCTGTTGAAACAACCAAGTTATTTAGATGTGATTTTTACTGGTATTCAAGATGAGGCGTGCTTAGTCGTTTTAGACAATGACATACAATCGTTACAGAAATATGTTTCTTCAAAAGGATATAATAATGTAAAAGTAATAGGCTATAAGGATTTATTACGTATGATAGAGGATAGTGTAAGACCTACAGAGTATTGGCTCAGTTATGTGCCAAGTCTATATTATCTCGGAAGAATAATCTCAACCGTAGCCAAGGTAAGAGTTACTCTCATATTCTCGGTTCATCCCATTGAGCTTGTTTGGCTTGAGAGCAATCTCGGAAAGATTATGTCCCAGAACGGGAAACAACAAATTGAAAAACAATGGTTTAATGCAAAAAATGAAATTGATCCAGAACGACAGATTACGAAGGCAGACGCAGCCAATATTATTGACGAACTTATGGAGATTTATGAAGATAGCAATAGTGAAAAAGACCAATATCAAACCTCTGAAACAAACTCTTGTAAATACCTATTAACTGTAACCAATGAACAAAAAGAAGAGATAAATCTTGAACTACTTGGTTCGAGTAGTATAATTATTTACAACAACTGTGTCAAATTAGCCGGGCATATTTCCGAGCTTGTACGGGGAGACAGTTTCCGTATTTACAACAATCAGGAAAAAGGTGTCCTATATGAGTTTATCACAAAAGAATCTGAGCAGTTTAGGTATATTGAGGAGCAGTCTTTATTGTGGAAAGCAAAACTCAAAGATTATATAGAGAATGGCTGTGAGTATGACTCCCAGAACTATACGAAGGAAATGAGACTCAAAAGTCTTGCAACAAAACTTAGCATGATGAGACCAGTTTATATCGAGCGGATATGGCTAAGGGAGATTTCAGGCGTAAAATTCCCTGCACAAGGAACCGTAATGACCTTATGCGACCTTTTAGTCGATTACAGGTTGATTGATAAGACTCAGAGAAATGAGATTGTAAAGGCATGTAACGTTTACAACCGATTAATGATACGTATTGGGCATAGTTTGAGCTCAGAAATACACCAAGTTGTACTCAGTGCCGAAGATTCAAACATGTCGGATTATATACAAAACTATGTATTCAACCGGGAAGACAACTACCCTCTATTATCAATATTTGATTCCAAGACAACAATCGCATTAGTAGAGAAAAACACACCCACTTATTATGTGAAAGATATTAAGGAGGCACCATAAATGGCTGATAAAATAGATCCGCGCAACATCATACGTGATTTACTTCAAAGTCAGTTAATAGGTCCCAAACAAGATGTATTCATTTGTGAACCAGAAACTGAATTAATACCTGAACCTCCATTAAACGCATATTACTCGGGAATCCTATTCCCCAAGCTATCATTGGGAACAAATAACCAGAAATCAGATAATCCTGATACTGTAGATGTTGTTGTGGATAAGGCTTTAGAAGATACAGATGGAGACAGTGTTATACAGTGTGATAACATTGATGGTATCCTTGATCAGGAGGACGTAGAAGCTGAGAATGTATTCAATTCTGAATTTTACCCCAACAGTATGGGACTTTCATTTTGTATTGACAATCATGCTGGTGGATTCAAATGTTCTATAGAGTATGGCAGCTATACAGATATTGATCCAAGCGGCCAGTTTCCTTTGATATTTTCTATACCATATCTAAAAGGGGACTTTGAAACAATAGCTAGCATGGGTGTGGAAAACTCCATGGCAATTAATAGAATTTCTGATGTTGTCGGTTATGATGAATTGCGAAAATGTGCCTACTTGAAACGCCCTTTAAGAGGGATAAGACAAGGTAAGGATAGGACGGGAGACTACCTATTAGTAGACACTATTAAGGGCAGAATTGTTAAGAAAAAAAACGAGACCAAGGACAAAGATGAGATCGATAGACTTTCAAAAATACTGAGCCTGTTTGACAAATTGGGGCCCTTATTCATGACAGCATGGAGGAGGAGTCCACATAAATATGATATTAATGTTGCTATCGACGAGCTGCATCAGAATGTAATCTTCAAAGAAGGCATCAATTTAAACGATAACATCATCTTGCGAGTAAACCGGATTAAAAGGACTATAGATTATAGTATTTATAGGGTCGTGCTCTGGAATCATAATACGGTAAACAACGATATGTACATAACTATTAATGAAGAACAGAACAGAAAGGCAATATTCCAATGCTCAATTACGGTGCTAAGCGATATGGTGATGAAAGTGCCGGATTTTCAGCTTGCCAAAGGTAATAGCCAGGAAGACAAGATATTAGATTTTCAATACCGCGGAACATCTGAATATGGTCTAGCCCATAATTGCTCTTTGATGACTAAGCATATTGGGACAGAAACAGAACTTCGTACGACCTTTCTACCGAATGCTTTACCTCCAATTATGGTTAACAATAATCTCCACCCAGAGTTATCGGAAGTTCTGAATGTTCAAAGTAACAGCGTATTCTCGAAGCATGAGAATGTGGATATAATATCTGGGCTGTGGACTATGTGTGAGGCATATACTGTTTGGATATCAAAACAAAAATCAACCAACGACGAAGAGCAAAAACGATCGACCCAAGAGCAACGGATTGTTTCAGAAGGGATAATCAGCCATCAAGATAACTCGTTGATGCGAATGAAAAGAGGTGTTGCAATACTTGCTGAAAACCCCATTGCAATGGAGTGCTACAAACTTGCTAATGCTGCAATGCTAGTTAATATGACAATGAATAGACACCCTATTGAGCAGGATCAGCTACTTCAGTTCTATCAAAGTACTAATTTTAGTGATGTCAATTATCATCTTTTTCAATTGGCCTTCTTACTTCAGAATGTTGATAGTGTTGTGAATGCAGAATCTAAAGAAAGAACTGATTTAGTGGACATTCTTTGGTTCCCGACAGGAGGTGGTAAAACCGAGGCGTATTTACTCCTTGCTGCTTTTACTCTACTAATGAGAAGGACAGTACATGGGCAAGAGGGAATGGGAACTGCTATCATTATGCGCTATACTCTAAGATTGCTGACTGCGCAACAATTCGAAAGGGCAGTCAAGCTTGTGTTATCCCTGAACTTCATCTGCGACTATTATGCAAAAGAGCTAACAAGTAGTGAGAAATTTTACATTGGCTTGTGGATAGGAAGTAAAACATCGCCAAATAAGCTAAAAGATGGAGAAAAAAGCGCTGAAGAGATAAATCTGAAGATTATGAATTCTAGAAATCTGGAAACTGCCAAAGAAGAAAATGAGTTTCCAATAGAAACGTGCCCATGGTGCTCGTCTCAATTGATTACTGAGAACGATAGAGGAATTCAATCCAGTTTTTATGTTAATCATAAACGATTGGTGATTAGATGCCCGAATCAAAGCTGTTACTTCCATGACCTCTTGCCTATTGATTTCGTAGATGAGAGCTTATATAATAACCCCCCATCTATCTTGTTTGCAACTGTGGACAAATTTGCCCAATTAGCCTGGGTATTTGAGGCAAGTGCTCTATTCGGTATTGGCCTTGGATACCTTCCCCCTGAACTTATCATTCAAGATGAACTTCATCTGATTTCAGGGCCACTCGGAACGACAACGGGTTTCTTTGAGAACATCGTAGATCTGCTATGTTCAAAAGACAAGTTAAAACCCAAAATAATAGCCTCCACAGCCACAATAAAAAACTCTAGCACTCAAATCGAAAGACTCTATGGTAAGCGAAAAGCATTTTCATTTCCACCCCCTGGCCTTGATTATAGAGACAATTTTTTCTCAGTTATAAGCGAAGATAAATCGATGCGAGAATATTTTGGTGTGTATCCGACTGGGAAGTCATTCGTTACTCTCCAGGTTAAGATGATAGCGTTGATATTATACGTAAGATGGCTTTTAGTAGATGATAAGGTAACCAATATCGACGACTATTGGACTCTGGTCTCATACCATAATTCCCTAAGAGAGCTAGGTAGGATTTCAAACAAGACCAGAGACGAGATTATTGACGCATACAAGCACCTTGTTAACAAGAGATTTCCTGATAAACGTTCACGTATGAAGATAAACTATCCCTCTGAATTAACGAGTAGGATAGATGGTAACCGGATAAGAAAAGTGCTTAGTAAAGTAGCCCAATCATGTGTGGATATTAACGATATTGATGAGACAATAAAGGGGGCTACAGACATAGTTTTTGCGACAAACATGATTTCAGTCGGGCTGGATATTGGACGGCTTAATATGATCCTGATAAATGGGCAACCAAGGTCTATATCAGAGTACATTCAAGTAACAAGTAGAATTGCCCGTAACAAGGCAGGTGTTGTTGTGACGTTGTTTAATCCTTTAAGAATAAGGGATAAATCCCATTTTGAGTCCTTTGTACATTTTCACAACACTTATTATTGTCAAATCGAACCGATTTCTGTTACTCCATTTACTATTTCAAATATTGACAGAATGCTGCCGACATCGCTTGCTGTTTTCCTCCGAATAAAAAAGGGGCTTGTATGGGCCAAAGACGCTACAGATGAAGTTAAGGTGGAATTTCTTATGTTTCTTACTAGCTGCATCGAAGACGTTAGGACACTCAGCTACGCATCATGTAAACTAGACTCATTATGGAATCGTATGAAGGACAGGATTGAAATCAAACCTGATCTCAAGATCGCTGATATGCTAGAGCACTCTAATGAAGCAAACACTTATGAAGATGCGCATGATGTATGGCTAACAATGAGCTCGATGAGAGATGTTGGTCCAAGCTCTATTGTCAAGACCATAGTAAATATCAACAGGAGTGCAAGATGAGAAAGTATTCTGAAATCCAAAGTTACCAGCTGATAAGCAATTATGGTGGTATTGGGTCGCTAATTGAAACCAGAGGGGGAGCTTTGCTGATAGACGCAATTGATAGGTGGCCTTTTTTCCGCAACAAAGTGTTCTTAGCAGACACTGATGAGCTCACACAAATGAGCATTGGCGACCAACGACTGCTACAAAGACTGAACAGAGAATTTCCGCGTCTTACTAATTTAATCAAAGTCCCGTCTAACAGTTTGGATAAGAACGGGTTTAATGTTACTGATCCCGATGGTCTGGTATCTGCTAAGTTTTTTCCAGAGTGGTTCTTTTGCCCGCGATGCAGAAAGTTTAAACACATTGATGTCTGGAATCACATATGGTCTTTAGAGCACCACAAAATCTATAAACAAGATTACCATTATACTGCTTGCCCCTTTTGCTCAGTAACCGGAAAAAGTATCAAGACTGTTGCGCTCGAGCAAGTGCGTTTTATTCAAATATCTGAGACAGGAGGTGTAAAAGACTTTCCCTGGGAAGAATGGTTTAATGACATAACAAAAGTCGAAGATGGGCATAAACATGATTTTGTCTATTCATCATCTCCTCGCTCTGACAATTTCCATAGCATCGTTATAACATGTAAGAAATGTGGAAAAAGCACAAGCTTGAAAGGAATATTCGGTTATTCCGTGGATGTTGGATTTCATACAGTGTTAAGGTCCGGAAACAATGTATACTATCCCAAAATTGCTTCCAGCGTAATGATACCATTAACGGGGACCCATCGCGTTGAAGTCGATGACGACGAGTTTAAACTTGAAGAATACGAGTACATTTTGAGCAATTCAGATCATAAGGTTTTTAATGATGATACTATGGTCTTACAAAAGGTTGCCAGTCAAGATGGGCTTACAATAATCTCTATTCGTAAACTGACCATTAATTCAGTTCTTTGCTCTTACACAAGATCAACTCCTTGTGAAACCTCTTCTTTGTATTTAGAAGGGAAATCTCAGCATGTTAGTAGTGAAGGTATAATGACTAGATACCTTCCTGCTTATATGTCTGTTGCAGAGGGATTCATTATCACTTTTGATAATGAAATCCTAAAGAGTTGGTATGAAACTGTTCGTACCGAAGCGGATTTTATAGTAACCTTGGAAAGGAATCTGCAGCTATGGCCAAATAGAATTAAAGGAGGCGATGAAAGAACATCCTATCATGCCACGAAACTGGTTTTGCTTCACACACTATCACACATCCTCATTAAGCAGCTTGAATATACTTGTGGGTATCCATCAATATCCCTCCATGAGAGGATTTATGCATCAGATAGACATCATGCGGGAATATTGATTTATGCTTTAGCAGGCTCGGAAGGTGGTAGTGGGGGGCTTACAACTGAAGTAGAGGATGGAAATTTACCCCGTATTCTACGGCAAGCTTTACTAACAGCTCAATACTGTCGTTCAGATCCAATATGTTATGAAAGCAGTTCTGTTTGTTACTCCTGTACCCTTGTACCTGAAACTACTTGCGAAATGTTTAACCATTACCTGAATAGAAAGATGCTATATGATGAGAATTATGGGTTTGTATCACATTTCTGGCCAAAGGTAGATTGCTCAGATTGATTTTCATAGTTTCCATTTAGTCTGTCTTTACACACTGCAAAGTGTTTGCAAATCATCATTATTCAAGGGAAATACCTGTTAAATATCGGTGCGAAATCATCTGCATACAGTTGGATTTCCGTAACAAAGCATTGGGAGCAGTCAAAAGCTCATCTGTGTTAAAACTTGCTTATCCTGTACTTGAGTTTGTTGTACTGTTTGCCGTCCGTTTCTACCTTTTGTATCTCTCAATTACCTCAAAACCAAGGTTCAGGGTAAGTATGATCATTCTTTCCCTGTCGACCCAGGTTTCGCAGTAGGTGTATTTCGGCTTTCTGGTTTGGAATAAGTATTTGATCCACAATGTAAGTGCAACTCTATCAATCCCTCTGCCTTCTCTGCTTTTCCTCTGTGTTAAAAAGAAATCTTCACATTAGTCTCCCATTTCAGTAAAAAAACCAACACCCACCACAAAACCCCACTTCTGTCTCCCGTTAAATATTGGAGGGATAGTAACAGCCCGAGAACTGGAATTATTACGCAAAAAAGAGCTTGACGAAATGGGACTGTTAAAAAAGCATGCGATAAATAAGAAAAACTGATTGATAAAGACAAGGAGAAATAATGGTCAAGCTGAGACTTAGACGGATGGGAGCCAACGATCTGCCTTTCTACCGCATTGTTGCTGTAGATTCCCGCCAGAGCCGCGATGGTAAATACATCGAATGTGTGGGTTGGTACGATCCCAAACCGAATCCATCCAAAATTAATATAGAGACAGAGCGCGCCATATACTGGCTTAGCGTTGGTGCCCAACCTTCGGATACCGTCCGTTCCTTACTGCGTAAAGCCGGCGTCCTGCAGATCTGGCACGAAAACAAAGTGAAAGCAGTAGCTGCCGCTAAGGAAGCTTAAGCAAAAATACAAACTCTGAGGTGACACATGAAAGATCTTATTGAATTCATGGTTAAAGCTCTTGTGGACGATCCCGGTGAAGTGAACATCACTGAGATCAATGGCGACAAAATCACCCTCTACGAGCTGCGTGTAGCAAAGTCTGACATAGGCAAAGTGATTGGTAAACGCGGGAGAACCGCTGGTGCCATTCGCACCATTATCAACGCGGTTAGCACCAAACAAGGAAAGCGCGCGGAACTCGAAATAATCGAGTAACAGGGATTGGATTATTCCAATTCTGTGCACTTAAACAAGCCAGGCGCTGCGTCCCCACAGATGAAGATTCCGGGGCTTACCCGAATAGGTAAGCTTGGGGGAAGGGATGCAGATGGCTTTCATCACGTGATGGTGAAGCCGGAATACAGAAGTGTGTTCGCCGGGCTGGAAGATGTGTATTTGATCTTTAACAGCGATAGAGTGTTTTACGTAACTATCAGTGAGAGAAAACAGTCTGATAAAAAGACTTGGGTTAAATTCCGTGAAGATGGAATTGCCGAAGAGCAGCCAAAACACAAAGACGTGTTGCTTGCCATTGCAGACGAGGCAGAAACCTTTGAAGCAGAGGAACTTGATGAGCTGATTGGCTATAAGGTTCTTTTTGCGGATGAAGTGCTTGGCGAAGTTCAGGATTATTTCTATAACGGAGCCCAGCAGGTTTTGCAGATTAGCGATGCCGAAAAACTGGAATTGCTTGTGCCTTATGTTGATTACTACATACAGGCGGTGTTGCCGGAATTGCAGAGGATCGTGCTTCAGAATGCGGAAGGTTTAGTAGCCTTCTACCGCACAAAACCGGACAAGCCATGACCTTCGACGTGCTAAGCCTTTTCCCGGACGCTTTTTCCGGGTTCTTAAGCAGTAGCATAATTGCCCGTGCCATTTCCAAAGAGATGGTAAAGGTAAGGCTCACGGATTTTCGCAGCTTCAGCACGAACAAGCATCACTGCGTGGATGACTACCCATATGGCGGTTTTCCGGGCATGGTGATTCAGGCGCAGCCGGTTTACGATGCTTTGATTAGCCTGCTGGAGGATAGCCCCGCCCCGGTGATTTACTTCACTCCGCAAGGACGCAAGCTTACCCAGAAGGTGCTGCAAAGCTATGCCGGATATGACCGTGTGATCC